>DATMIN010000443.1:0-10225 GCA_035554275.1 Burkholderiaceae bacterium | reverse complement strand
CTTCAGGCGCGCCGCATCGGCGTGGCGGCGGCGCCGCCCGGGCTCAGAACTTGATGCCGGTCGGGTTCGCCGGCACCGGCGCGCCGCTGTCGGCGGCCGGGGCGGCGGGCGCGGCGGGCGGCGCCTTGGGCGTCACGGCCTCGCGGCGCTCGACGACCGGCGTGGCCGCGGCGTACTGGTAGCTCGCCGGCAGGCGCGACTCGCGCGGATAGCCGGCCGCGTCGAGGTACGAGCCCCAGACCTCGGGCGCGAGCCCGCGCATCACCTGCGTGCCGATCGACAGCACGGGCACGTCGCGCGAACCGGCGAGCTTCTCGAGCGCCTCGCCGTCTTCGGCCGACAGCACCTGCTTCTCGGCGTACGGCACGCCGCGCGTGCGCAGCAGCACGCGCGCGGCCTCGCACGGGTTGCAGGCGCCGCTGACGGTGTACAGCGTCACCGGGTAGCGCGCCGCGGGCTGGCGCAGCTCGAGCGGCAGTGCCACGTCGACCGCGGCGCTCGGGCCGCCGCGGCTGTTCAGCGAGGTGACCTTGGTGGCATTGGTGGCCGGCACGCGGTCGGTGTAGGTGACCTTGCCGTCGGGGCCGACGACCTTGTACTGGGTCTGGGCCGCGGCCGGCGCGGCCGCGGCCATCGCCACCAGCGCCGCCCCGCACAGGCGGGCGAGGCGACTCGCGCAGAGGCGCTCAGGGATCATGGAAGCTCCGGGCAGGGCATTGCGCGAATCTAACCGACGCCGCACCCCGCTTCAAGCGAGCTGCCCCTCGAACCCGTGGGGAAACCCACGCTTCAGGGGGTGGGTTTCCCGCAGCCGCGCTCGCAACCTGGGCGGCCCTCAGGCCAGGCCCTGGTGCCGCAGCAGCGCGTCGATGCGCGGCGCGCGGCCGCGGAACGCGGTGAAGTTCTCGAGCGCGCTGCGGCTGCCGCCGGTCTCGAGCACCGCCTCGCGGTAGCGCCGGCCGGTGGCGGCGTCGAGCACGCCGCCGGGCGCCTCTTCGAACGCGCTCCAGGCGTCGGCCGACAGCACCTCGGCCCACTTGTAGCTGTAGTAGCCGGCCGCATAGCCGCCGTCGAAGATGTGCGTGAAGGTGTGCAGCGGCCGCGCGAACGCCGGCGGCTCGAGCACCGCGACCTCGGCACGCACCTCGGCGACGATCGCCTCGACGCGCTCGGCGGCGTTTGGCTCGGTGTGCAGCAGCATGTCGATCAGCGCGAACTCGACCTGGCGCAGCGTATCGAGCCCGCTGTGGAAATTCTTTGCCGCGAGCATGCGATCGAAGATCTCGCGCGGCAGCGGCGCACCGGTGTCGACGTGCGCGGTCATGTGCTTGACCACGTCCCACTCCCAGCAGAAGTTCTCCATGAACTGGCTCGGCAGCTCGACCGCGTCCCACTCGACGCCCGAGATGCCCGAGACGCCGAGGTCGTCGACCTGCGTCAGCATCAGCTGCAGGCCGTGGCCGAACTCGTGGAACAGCGTGGTCACGTCGTCGTGCGTCAGCAGCGCGGGCCGCACGACGCCGCCCGAAACCACCGGCGGCGCGAAGTTGCAGATCAGGTTCGCCACCGGCGTCTGCAGCGTGCCTTCGGGGCGGCGCCAGCGGTCGCGCACGTCGTCCATCCACGCGCCGGGGCGCTTGCCGGGGCGCGCGAACAGGTCGAGGTAGAACTGGCCGACGAGCTGCGGCGCGGCGTCGCCGGCGAGCGGCCCGCTCTTCGCGGGAGCCCTCTCGATGCGGAAGAAGCGCACGTCGGGGTGCCACACCGGCGCGTGGTCGGGGCGGATGCGCACCTCGAACACCGTCTCGATGATGTGGAACAGGCCCTCGAGCACCTTCGGCGCGGTGAAATACTGCTTCACCTCCTGCTCGCTGAACGCGTAGCGGCGCTCCTTCAGCTGCTGCGCGGCGAACGGCACGTCCCACGCCTGCAGCTCGAGCAGGCCGAGCTCGTCGCGTGCGAACGCGCGCAGCTCGGCCAGATCGCGCAGCGCGCCGGGGCGCGCGCGCTGACCGAGGTCGCGCAGGAACTCGATCACCTGCGCCGGCGAGTCGGCCATCTTCGGCACGAGCGATTGCTCGGCCGGGTTCGCGAGGCCGAGCAGCGCGGCTTCTTCCTGGCGCAGCGCGAGCAGCATGCGGATCAGCGGCGTGTTGTCGAGCGCGGCCGGGCCGGCCTCGCTGGCGCGCGTCGCGTACGCGCGATACAGGCGCTCGCGCAGCGCGCGGTCGGTCGCGTACTGCATCACCGGCAGGTAGCACGGCAGGTGCAGCGTCAGCTGGTGGCCCGGCTGGCCGGCGGCCTCGGCGCGGTTGCGCGCGGCCTGCACCACGTCGTCGGGCACGCCGGCGAGTTCGTCGGCAGAGGCGTAGCAGGTGTAGCTGTCGGTCGCGTCGAGCACGTGCTCGGAGAACTTCTGGCCGAGCTCGGCCTGCTCGTCCTGCAGCACCGCGAAGCGCTCCTTCGCGGCGCCTTCGAGCTCGGCGCCGGAGAGCCGGAAGTCGCGCACCGCGTTGGCGAGCGCGCGCCGGCGCGACGCCGGCAGCTGCGCCGCCGCCGGCGCGGCCTGCACCGCCTTGTACTTGGCGAACAGCCGCTCGTCGGCGCCGAGCCGGGTGTGGAAGTCGACGACGCGCGGCATGTTGTCGGTGTACGCGGCGCGCAGCGCCGGCGAATCGGCGACCGCGTTCAGGTGATCGACCGCGCCCCAGGCGCGGCCGAGGCGCTCGGTGGCGACATCGAGCACCGCCGAGAGCGCGTCGTAGTCGGCCGGCACCGCGTCGCTGGTGGCGCGCGCGAGCGCCGCGTCGGCGCCGGCGAGCAGCTCGTCGAGCGCGGGCGTGATGTGCTCGGGGCGGATCGCGTCGAAGCGCGGCAGCTCGTCGGTGCTCAGCAGCGGGTTGGTGTCGTGCATGGGTTCGCGTGGGGCTCGGGTCGGTGTTCGCTAGGTCGCGACGCGTTCGGCGGATTCAAGCGTGTTGACGAGCAGCATCGCGCGCGTCATCGGGCCGACGCCGCCGGGTACCGGCGTGATCCAGCCGGCGACCTGCGAGACGGCGGCGAAATCGACATCGCCGCACAGCTTGCCGGCGCCGGGCTCGCCCTCGGGAATGCGGTTCATGCCGACGTCGATCACCACCGCGCCGGGCTTGACCATCGCGGCCGTCAGCACGTTGCGCCGGCCGACCGCGGCGACGATCACGTCGGCCGCGCGCGTGAACGCGCCGAGGTCGGGTGTCGCGCTGTGGCAGACGGTGACCGTCGCGTTCGCCTGCAGCAGCATCAGCGCCATCGGCTTGCCCACCGTGTTGCTGCGGCCGATCACCACCGCGTGCTTGCCGCGCAGCTCGATGCCCGTCGTCTCGATCAGCTTCATGCAGCCGTACGGCGTGCACGGGCGAAAGCCGGGCAGCCCGGTCGTGAGCTGGCCGGCGCTGAGGGTGGAAAAGCCGTCGACGTCTTTCGAGGTCGCGATCGTCTCGATCACGCGCTGCGGGTCGATGTGGCGTGGCAGCGGCATCTGCACCAGGATGCCGTGGACGCCCGCGTCGGCATTCAGCGCGGCGATGCGCTCGAGCAGCGCGGCTTGCGCCAGATCGGCCGGGTAGCGCTCGAGCACCGAGCGGATTCCGGCGCTCGCGCAGTCGGCGACCTTGTGCTTCACGTAGACCTGCGAGGCCGGGTCGTCGCCGACCAGGATCACCGCGAGGCCCGGTTGCCGCCCCTGCGCCGTGAGCCGATCGGCGCGCTCGGCGACCTCGCCGCGCAGCTGCTTGGCCAGCGCGTTGCCGTCGATCAACGTCGCCGTCATCGGCGCGCGCTCCAGCAACGAAAAAGGCCGCTGGTCAGGCGGCCCCGGGGCTGACGCGAGCGCATCAGACCTTGGCAGCCTGGGCGCCGAGCGCGATCTTCAACAGATCGGCCACGGTGTTCGCGTTGAGCTTTTCCATGATGTTGGCGCGGTGCGCCTCGACCGTCTTGATGCTGATGCCCAGATCGTCGGCGATCTGCTTGTTCAGGCGCCCGGCGACGATGCGCTCGAGCACCTGCGCTTCGCGCGTCGTCAGGCGCGACAGCAGCGCGTCGCGGCTCGCCGCTTCCTGGTGCTTCGAGAAATCGACGCGCGCGCGGTCGAGCATCTTCTCGACCAGCGCGACCAGTTCGTCTTCCTTGAACGGCTTCTCGATGAAGTCTTCGGCGCCTTTTTTCATCGTCGTCACCGCCATCGGCACGTCGCCGTGGCCGGTGATGAAGGTCACGGGCAGCGGCGAGCGGCGTTCGAGCAGGCGGTCTTGGAGTTCCAGCCCGCTCATGCCGTCCATGCGGATGTCGGCGATCAGGCACGCCACCTCGCGCGGGTCGAAGCGCGACAGGAACGACTCGGCCGAGTCGAAGCACTTGACGCGGTAGTCCTTGCCCTCGAGCAGCCACTGCAGCGAATCGCGCACCGCCTCGTCGTCGTCGACGACATAGACCGTGCCTTTCTTCGGGATCAAGCTCATGAGGTGACAGTCGCCTTCGAGTAGGGAACGGGCTGCTGGAACGCGCCCGGAACCGGCAGCGTGAACGAAAAACGGCAGCCCACTGCGGTGTCGCCATTGTAGAGGTTCTGCGCCTTGATCCGGCCCCGGTGGCTCTCGATGATCGAGCGGCACAGGCTCAGGCCGATGCCCAGACCCTCGGCCTTGGTCGAGAAGAACGCCTCGTACATCCGCGCGATCACCTCGGGCGCGAGGCCCGGCCCCATATCGGTGACGCTGAACTCGATCACCTCGCCCTCTTCGGGGGCGTGGAGCGGCACGACCCGCAGCTCGATGTTGCGGCGCGCCGGCGGCAGCTTGGCGTTGTCGATCGCCTCGGCGGCGTTCTTCAGCAGGTTCAGCACCACCTGCTCGATCAGGATCGGGTCGACCATCAGGATCGGCAGGCGCTGCGCGACGTAGGTGTGGATCGCGACGTTGCGCCGGCGCAGCTCGATACCGGCGAGCTCGACCGCGTCTTCGACGATGCTGTGCGCGTACGAGGCAACGCGCTGCGGCTCGCTGCGTTTCACGAACGAACGGATGCGGTGGATGATCTGGCCGGCCCGCTGTGCCTGGCGCGAGGTTTTCTCGAGCGCGGCGACCAGATCGGACTTGTCGATCGCGTTGTTGTTGACGCGCGTGATGATGCCGTTGCAGTAGTTGGTGATCGCGGTCAGCGGCTGGTTCAGCTCGTGCGCGACCGACGACGCCATCTCGCCCATCGTCACGAGGCGGCTGGTCACTTGAGCCTTCTCGGCCTGGCTCTGCGCCAGCGTTTCGGCGTTGCGGCGCGCGCTGATGTCGGTGGCGATCAGCATCTGCGCCAGGCGCCCGTCGGTCCACTGCAGGTAGCGCGCGCGCACGTCGAACCATTTCTGCAGCGGCTCGATGAAGACCTCGCGCGAGTCGGAGCCGGCCTCGGTCAGTTCCTGCGTCGGCAGGCCGCCGAAGTTGTCGACCGAGTCGTCGAGTTCGGCGAGGAAGGGCACGCCGGCCTCGGCGCCGGCGAGCAGCGCATGGCCCTGCGAATCGGCGCCGAACCAGACGCGGTACGAGCGGTTCGCGAACAGCAGCTCGCCCTGCTGCACCGACAGCACCGACACCGCGGTGTCCAGCCCCTCGAGCACGGTCGTGAAGCGCTCGTGCGATGCGGTGAGCTGGTCGCGGATGCGCTTGGCCTCGGTGATGTTGGTCATCGAGGTCATCCAGCCGGTCTGCACGCCCTTCGGGTCGATCAGCGGCGAGACGTACATGCGCGAGTCGAACAGCGAGCCGTCCTTGCGCATGACCTTGACCTCGATGCCGCCGGCCGGGCTGCGGCCCTGCAGCTCCTGCTGCAGCAGGCGTGCGTTTTCTTCGAGCCGCTCGGGCGGCCAGTGCGGGAACGGCGGTAGCCTGCCGACGAGTTCGGACTCGAAGAAGCCCGTCATCGCGCAGAACGCCGGGTTCACGTAGGTGATGCGGCCCTCGAGATCCATCGCGCGCATGCCGGTGAGCATCGAGTTTTCCATCGCGCGGCGGAAGTTCGTTTCCGACACCAGCGTGTTCTGCATCTGCAGGCGCCGGCGCATGTGGCGCCAGGTGCCGAGCAGCATCCACACCGTCAGCACCGACAGCGCCGCGACCATCCAGAACAGCGTGTTGCCGATCAGCCCGATCGACGTGCGGTAGCCCTGGCCGCGCAGGATCAGGCCGTTGCCGGCCGGCGCGAGCGGCAGCCGGTAGACGATCGACGGCTTCGCCGGCTTCGCGCCGGGCATCTGCGTGACCGTGCTCGCATAGCTGTGCTCGCTCGCGTCGACCAGCGCGATCGGGTGCCGGCGCGACACCTCGGGCGGTACGTGGCGGCGCATCAGCGCCTCGATCGAATACTCGGCGATCAGCGTGCCCGAGAACGTGCTGCGCTCGATCAGCGGCACCTGGATCTGGAACACCGGGTTGCCGAACGCATCGACGAACGGCCGCGAATACACCGGCTGGCGCTGCGAACGCGCGGCGATGAACGCGGCCTCGCTCGGCGTGTCGCGGCCCTCGACGGGCAGCGCGGCCGGCGTGTCGTCGGGCGTGACGCCGGCCTCGGGCGGAAAGATCGTCGACGAGTAGCTGGCCCGCGGCGCGCGCCTCGCGCCGACCCACACCAGATTCGTGATCTCGGGCCGCTCGCGCGTGAAGCTGCCGGCCTGCGCGAGGAACTGTTCATGGTCGATCGCGCGGGTCACGATCTCGCGCGCGATCCGCACGAGCTGCTCCTGGTTCTCGATCAGGTGCAAGCGGATTTGCGTCTGCGCGATCTCGGTGTCGCGCTTGACCGACTCCTGCTCGCGCTCGAATTCCTCATTGCGCAGATACCAGAACGCCAAGATGATTGCCGCGAGGAACAGCAGCACCGACACCAGCGGCCCGAGCGTGGCCCAGCGATCCTGGTGCACCGGCGACTGGCGCCGCCACCAGCGGCCGAACAGCCGCTCGGCCCAGGTGCGGGCGGGTCGAGGCTGCGGACCTTGGGTGGCGGTTTGCATCGGCCGATTATCGAGGTGGCCGCTCTGCGCCGCCCGTTATCACCGCGGTACGGCGCAGAATCGGCGAACGAAATTCCATAATACAAAACACACTCGCACCATTTGGAAAATACAACGAGCTGTGCGACACTCGCGCGCAGCCCAAAGACACGACAGGAGACAAGCATGTCAGCGCAACCTGATTCCTTCCTCGGCGCGGCCGCCAATGATGCGGATTCGCAGGAAACCCGCGAGTGGCTCGACGCGCTTTCGGCGGTCATCGGCGCGGAGGGCGGCGAGCGCGCGCACTTCCTGCTCGAGCAGCTGATCGACCACGCGCGCCAGGCCGGCATCGACGTGCCGTTCTCGGCCACCACCGCCTACATCAACACGATCCCGGCCGACCAGGAAGAGCGCACGCCGGGCAACGTCGAGATCGAGGAGCGGCTGCGCACCTACATGCGCTGGAACGCGATGGCGATGGTGGTGAAGGCGAACAGATTGCATCCGGCCGACGGCGGTGATCTCGGCGGCCATATATCGAGCTTCGCGTCGCTGGCGACCATGTTCGGCACCGGCTTCAACCACTTCTGGCACGCCGAGAGCGAAGATCACGGCGGCGACCTGCTCTACATCCAGGGCCACTCGTCGCCCGGCATCTACGCCCGCGCGTTCATGGAAGGGCGCATCAGCGAGGAGCAGCTGCTGAACTTCCGGCAAGAGGTCGACGGCAAGGGCATCTCGAGCTACCCGCACCCAAAGCTGATGCCCGAGTTCTGGCAGTTCCCGACCGTCTCGATGGGCCTGGGCCCGCTGATGGCGATCTACCAGGCGCGCTTTCTCAAGTACCTGCACGCGCGCGGCATCGCCGACACCGCCAAGCGCAAGGTCTGGGTCTTCTGCGGCGACGGCGAGATGGACGAGCCCGAATCGCTCGGCGCGATCGGCCTGGCGGCGCGCGAGAAGCTCGACAACCTGATCTTCGTCATCAACTGCAACCTGCAGCGCCTGGACGGCCCGGTGCGCGGCAACGGCAAGATCATCCAGGAGCTCGAAGGCGAGTTCCGCGGCTCGGGCTGGAACGTGATCAAGCTGATCTGGGGCGGCTACTGGGACCCGCTGCTCGCGCGCGACAAGGACGAGATCCTGCGCAAGGTCATGATGGACACCGTCGACGGCGACTTCCAAGCCTTCAAGGCCAACGACGGCGCGTTCGTGCGCAAGAACTTCTTCGGCCGGCACCCGAAACTGCTCGAGATGGTCGCGAAGATGAGCGACGAGGACATCTGGCGCCTGAACCGCGGCGGCCACGATCCGCAGAAGGTTTACGCCGCGTTCCACAAGGCCGCCAACACGGTGGGCCAGCCGACCGTGCTGCTCGTCAAGACCGTCAAGGGCTTTGGCATGGGCAAGAGCGGCGAGGGCAAGAACACCGCGCACCAGACCAAGAAGCTGATCGACGAAGACGTGCGCGCGTTCCGCGACCGCTTCAACATGCCGATCCCCGACGACCAGCTTGCCGACATCCCGTTCTACAAGCCGGCCGAGGACACACCGGAGATGCGCTACCTGCACGAGCGCCGCAAGGCCCTCGGCGGCTACCTGCCGCACCGCCGCACCAGGGCCGACGAGAAGCTCGCGGTGCCGCCACTCGACACGTTCAAGGCGGTGCTCGACGCCACCGCCGAGGGCCGCGAGATCAGCACCACGCAGGCGTTCGTGCGCTTCCTGACGCAGCTGCTGCGCGACAAGGCGCTCGGCCCGCGCGCGGTGCCGATCCTCGTCGACGAGGCGCGCACCTTCGGCATGGAGGGCCTGTTCCGCCAGATCGGCATCTACAACCCCGCGGGGCAGCAGTACACGCCGGTCGACAAGGACCAGGTCATGTACTACAAGGAAGACAAGGCCGGCCAGGTGCTGCAGGAAGGCATCAACGAGCCCGGCGGCATGAGCAGCTGGATCGCCGCGGCGACGTCGTACTCGACGAACAACCGCATCATGGTGCCGTTCTACGTGTACTACTCGATGTTCGGCTTCCAGCGTGTCGGCGATCTGGCCTGGGCCGCCGGCGACATGCAGGCACGCGGCTTTCTGCTCGGCGGCACCTCGGGCCGCACGACGCTGAACGGCGAAGGCCTGCAGCACGAAGATGGCCACAGCCACATCCTGGCCGGCACGATCCCGAACTGCATCAGCTACGACCCGACGTTCGCGCACGAGGTCGGCGTGATCCTGCACCACGGCCTGAAGCGCATGGTCGAGAACCAGGACAACGTCTACTTCTACCTGACGCTGCTGAACGAGAACTACGCGCAGCCGGGCCTGAAGCCAGGCACCGAAGCCCAGATCATCAAGGGCATGTACCTGCTCGACGAGGCCAAGGCGAAGAAGGAAGGTAAGGACAAGAGCGGGCCCAGCGTCAACCTGCTCGGCAGCGGCACGATCCTGCTCGAGAGCATTGCCGCGAAGAAGCTGCTCGAGGCCGACTGGGGCGTGGCCGCGAACGTGTGGAGCTGCCCGAGCTTCAACGAGCTCGCGCGCGACGGCCAGGACGCCGACCGCTTCAACCTGCTGCACCCGCTCGAGAAGAAGGCGCGCGTGCCGTTCGTCACCGAGCAGCTCGACAAGCACGCCGGCGCCGTGATCGCGTCGACCGACTACATGAAGAACTACGCCGAGCAGATCCGCGCGTTCATCCCGAAGGGCCGCACCTATCGCGTGCTCGGCACCGACGGCTTCGGCCGCAGCGACTTCCGCAGCAAGCTGCGCGAGCACTTCGAGATCAACCGGCACTACATCGTGGTCGCGGCGCTGAAGGCGCTTTCCGACGACGGCGCCGTGCCGATCGCGAAGGTCGCCGAGGCGATCAAGAAGTACGGCATCAACGCCGACAAGATCAATCCGCTGTATGCGTGAACGTCGCGCCTGACGAAGAACGAAGAAGAACCCCGGAGACAAGAACATGGCACTGGTGGAAGTCAAGGTCCCCGACATCGGCGACTTCGAGTCGGTCGAGATCATCGAGCTGCTGGTCAAGGCCGGCGACACGGTGAAGGCCGAGCAGTCGCTGATCACGGTCGAGAGCGACAAGGCATCGATGGAGATTCCGTCGTCGCAGGCCGGCGTCGTCAAGGAGCTGAGGGTCAAGCTCGGCGACAAGGTCAAGGAGGGCTCGCTCGTGCTGATGCTCGAGACCGCCGGCGG
>DATMIN010000442.1:0-8067 GCA_035554275.1 Burkholderiaceae bacterium | reverse complement strand
GGGCAGCCGCGGATCTCCGCCACGTGGTAGCTGAGCAGCTGCAGCGGCACCAGCGTGACCAGGGGGGAGAGCAGGCTCGCGGTGGACGGCACGCGCAGCACCTGCACCGCGTGGGCGGCGGCGTCACGGTCGTCGTCCTCGGCGATGCAGATCACCGCCGCGCCCCTGGACGCGACCTCCTGCATGTTGGTCACCGTCTTGGCGTGCACGTGGCTGGAAGGGTGGACCACCACCACCGGGGTGCCGTCCTCGATCAGGGCGATCGGGCCGTGCTTGAGCTCGCCCGCCGGGTAGCCCTCGGCGTGGATGTAGCTGATCTCCTTCAGCTTCAGCGCGCCCTCGAGCGCGATCGGGTAGTGCAGCCCGCGGCCGAGGAACAGGGCGTTCTCCTTGCGCGCGAACGCGTCGGCCCACGCGATCACCTGCGGCTCGAGCGCAAGCACCGCCTGCACCGCGACCGGCAGGTGCCGCAGCGCCTTCAGGTGCGCGACCTCCTGTTCGTCGCTGAGGTGGCCGCGCGTCTGCGCGAGCGCGAGCGTCAGCAGGAACAGCCCGACGAGCTGCGTGCTGAACGCCTTCGTCGACGCCACCCCGATCTCGACCCCGGCGCGCGTGATGTACGCGAAGCGGCACTCGCGCACGATTGCGCTGGTCGCCACGTTGCACACCGTCAGCGTGTGCTCCATGCCGAGCGAGCGCGCATGCTTCAGCGCCGAGAGCGTGTCGGCGGTCTCGCCGCTCTGCGTGATCGTGACGACCAGCGTGCGCGGGTTCGGAACGCTGTCGCGGTAGCGGTACTCGCTCGCGACCTCGACGCTGGTCGGCATCTTCGCGAGGCTCTCGAGCCACTGTTTGGCGACCAGGCCGCTGTAGTAGCTGGTGCCGCAGGCCAGGATCAGCACCGAGTCGATCTGCTTGAACACGCCGTGCGCACCGTCGCCGAACAGCTCGGGGCTGATGCCGGCGACCGCGTCGAGCGTGTCGGCGATCGCCTTCGGCTGCTCGAAGATCTCTTTCTGCATGTAGTGGCGGTACGGCCCGAGCTCGGCCGCGCCGCTGTGCGCGACGACGGTGCGGACCTCGCGCTGCACCGCCCGGTGCGTGCCGTTCGCGCCGGGGCGCGTGATCCAGTGCTTGCCGAGCTGCAGGTCGACGACGTCGCCGTCTTCGAGGTAGACGATCTGATCGGTCACGCCGGCCAGCGCCATCGCGTCCGACGCGAGGAAGGTCTCGCCACGGCCGACGCCGAGCACCAGCGGCGAGCCTTCGCGCGCGCCGATCACGCGGTGCGGCTCGTCGCGGCAGAAAACCGCGATCGCGAACGCGCCGCGCAGGCGCACCACGGCGCGCTGCACCGCGTCGAACAGGTCGCCGTCGTAGAGCTGGTCGACGAGGTGCGCGATGACCTCGGTGTCGGTCTGGCTCGCGAACAGGTAGCCGCGCGCGACGAGCTCGGCGCGCAGCTCGTCGTGGTTCTCGATGATGCCGTTGTGCACCAGCGCGATCCGGCCCGAGCGCGCGGTGCCGCCGCTGACGGCGACGGCCGCGTCCGACACGCCGGGCCCGCGGCTGAAGTGCGGGTGCGCGTTATGCATTGCCGGCGCGCCGTGCGTGGCCCAGCGCGTGTGGGCGATGCCGGTGCCGGCGGCGATGCCGTCGCGCGCGACCTCGGCCTCGAGCTCGGCCACGCGCGCGGTGCTGCGCGCGCGCCGCAGCGCGCCGTCCTGATGCACGGCGACGCCGCACGAGTCGTAGCCGCGGTACTCGAGCCGCTTCAGGCCCTCGACGAGGATCGGGACGATGTTGCGGCTGCTGACGGCACCGACGATTCCGCACATGAGGGCTCTCCTGAAGGGGCGATGGCCGGAATCTTAGGTTCGCGGGCGAGACCAATGTGTGCAAAATGCTGCTTCGGATGACGCATAGCATCGACTCAGACTGGACTTGACGCGGTTCGGTCGAAATCATCTCAAGAATGGACGATTCACTCACGCTTGACGCCACCGATCTGCGCCTGCTCGGCCTGCTGCAGGAAGACGCGTCGCGCTCCAACCTCGATCTGGCGGCCGCCGCGAACACCTCGCCGGCGACCTGTCTGCGGCGCGTGAAGCGGCTGCGCGAGGCCGGCGCGATCGAGCGCGAGGTCGCGATCCTCTCGCCGGCCCGGCTCGGCGCCGGGCTCACGGCGATCGCCGAGATCGGCCTCGACCGGCAGGGCGCCGAGCACCTCGCCGCGTTCGAGGCGCGCGCGGTCGCGCAGCCCGAGGTGCAGCAGTGCTATCGCGTCTCGCCCGGGCCCGACCTCGTGCTCGTGCTGCAGCTCGTCGACATGGCGCACTACCAGGCGCTCGTCGAGCGCCTGTTCACGCAGGACGCGAACGTGCGCAACGTGAAGACCTTCTTCGCGGTGCACCGCGCGAAGTTCGAGACGCGCCTGCCGCTGCCCGCGCCGCGCTGAAGACGAAGCCGAGCTGGCGCCGCGCGATCAGCCGCGCTTCTTCGCGCGTGGATGCGCCGCGTCGTAGACCTTCGACAAGTGGCCGAAGTCGAGCCGCGTGTAGACCTGCGTGGTCGTGATGTTGGCGTGGCCGAGCAGCTCTTGCACCGCGCGCAGGTCGCCGCTCGATTGGAGCAGGTGGGTCGCGAACGAGTGCCGCAGCATGTGCGGATGCACGTGCGTCGGCAGCCCGGCGCGCAGCGCGCGGCGCTTCAGCCGCTCGCGCACCTGGCTCGCCCCGAGGCGGGCGCCGCGGCGGCCGACGAGCAGCGCCGGCTCGCCGGCGCGCGCGAGCTGGCCGCGCAGTGCGAGCCAGGCGCGCAGCGCCGTCATCGCCGCGGTGCCGATGGGTACGCTGCGCCGCTTCGCGCCCTTGCCGAGCACGTGCGCGGTCGCGTCGGCGATGTCGATCCAGCCGGCGCCGCCGGGTTGCACGTCGAGCCCGACCAGCTCGCCGACGCGCAGCCCGCAGCCGTACAGCAACTCGACCAGGCACTGGTCGCGCGCCTCGACCACGGGCGAGCCGGGCGTGGCGCCACCGGGCGCGTCGGCCAGCGCCATCGCGAGGTCGACCGGCAGCGCCTTCGGCAGCGGCTTGGCGGCCTTCGGCGCGCGCACGCCGGAGGCGGGGTTCAGTGCGACCAGCCCGTCGCGCCCGAGCCAGCGGTAGAAGCCGCGCCATGCCGACAGCACCAGCGCAATGCTGCGCGGCGCCAGGCCGCGGCCGTGCAGCGCCGCGGCCCAGCGCCGCACGTGGTGCACCTGCACCTCGCGCAGCGCGACCGGCTGCGCGAGCGCGAACGACTGCAGCGCCGCCAACGCGTCGCGGTACAGCGTCAGCGTGCGCGCCGCGACGCGGCGCTCGACCTCGAGGTGGACGAGATGGCGGCGCAGGTCGGCGTCGAGCGCGGGGGCGGCGTCGGGAGCGAGCGGCACCGCGCGTGCCACGGCGGCGTCAGCTCTTCTGCGGCAGCAGCCGCGACAGCGCCGCGCCGGCGATGTCGCCGATGCGGGCGAGGAACTCGGTGCCCATGTCGGCGCTGTAGCGCGTCGGGTCGGGCGAGGCCAGCACCAGCAGGCCGAACGCCGGCGTGACGCTCGACTCCTCGGCCTCGGCCGCGCCGCTGCGCAGCGGGATCAGCGCCATCGACTTCGCCGCGCCCGGCTCGGCCAGCCACTGCGCGGCCTCGAAGCCGGAGTTGACGCCGCAGTACGGCAGGCCGAGGCTGCCGGCGAACAGCTTCGCGTCGTCGCCGACCGGCTGCGCGAAATCGTGCGCCGCGAACGCCGCCGCCGCACCCCAGATTCGGATGCCGGCCTGCGGGATCATGAACTGGTGCATCAGCTCGCGCACCAGCACGCCGGGCAGCTCGTCGTTCTGGCGCGTCAGCATCAGCGCGCGGGTCCAGCGGTGCAGGCGGTCGGCGATGCCGACGTTGTCCTGCCCGTAGCGGATCATCTCGATGATCTTGCCCTCGAGGCCGCGGATCTTGTCGCGCAGCATCTCCATCTGCCGCTCCTGCAGCGAGACCGCGCGCTGGCCGTGCGGGCTGGTCAGCTGGATGCTGCCGAGCAACTCGGCGTGGCGCTCGAAGAAGCCCGGCGTGTTGGCCAGGTAGTTCGCGATGTCGGCCTCGGTGATGCCCTGGACGCCGCTGCTCATAGGTCGCTGCTCATAACTCGCTTGCTCATAACTCGATCTCTCCTTCGAAGACATGTTCGGCCGGGCCGGTCATCAAGACGTGGCTGTCACCGCCCGCCCATTCGATCGTGAGCCGCCCGCCGCGCGCGTCGACCTCGACGCGTGGATCGAGCAGTCCGAGCCGGATGCCGGCGACGACCGCCGCGCACGCGCCGGTGCCGCAGGCGAGCGTCTCGCCGGCGCCGCGCTCGTGCACGCGCAGCCGCACATGCGTGCGGTCGACGATCTGCACGAAGCCGGCGTTGACGCCGCGCGCGAAGCGCGGATGAGTCTCGACGACGGGGCCGAGGCTGGCGACCGGCGCGGTATCGATGTCGGCGACGATCTGCACCGCGTGCGGGTTGCCCATCGACAGTACCGCGACCTCGACGCTCTCGTCGCCGACGTCGAGCGGCCACAGCGCGAAGCCATGGCTCTCGCGCGGCACCAGGCCGGCGCCGTCGAACGGCACGCGCGCCAGCTCGAACGCCGGCGCGTTCATGTCGACGCTGACGCGGCCGTCGTCCTGCAGGCGCAGCTCGAGCACGTTGTTGACGGTCTCGACGCGCAGCGTGCGCTTCGTCGACAGGCCCTTGTCGTGCACATAGCGCACGAAACAGCGCGCGCCGTTGCCGCAGTGCTCGACCTCGTCGCCGCTGCCGGCGTTGTAGATGCGGTAGCGGAAGTCGATGCCCGGCGTCGGGCTCGGCTCGACCAGCAAGATCTGGTCGGCGCCGACGCCGAAGCGCCGGTCGCCGAGCCGGCGCGCCTGCTCGGCGCCGAGCTCGATCGGCGCGCGCGTGGCGTCGAGCACGACGAAGTCGTTGCCCGCGCCCTGCATCTTGGTGAACGGCAGCCGCATGCGTCGATTATCGCCGCGCGCGCTCGAGCGACCTCACTCGTACAGCGAAGCTTCGCCGGGCGGTCGCGTCTTGAAGCGCTTGTGCACCCACAGGTACTGAGCCGGGTTGCGCCGGATCTCGCGCTCGATCCAGGCGTTCATCGCGGCGGTGTCGCGCACCGGGTCGTCGCTCGGGAAGTCGGCCCATGGTTCGAGGAAGCGCACGCGGTAGCCGGCGCCGCCGGGCAGCGTCTCGGCGAGCACCGGCTGCACCACCATGTCGAGCGCGCGCGCCAGCCGCGACGGCGCGAGCAGCGTCGCCGCGCGCACGCCGAAGAACGGCACGAACGCGGCGTCGCGCTCGCCGAAGTCCATGTCAGGCAGGTTGAAGAACGCGTCGCCGCGGCGGATCGCGCGGAACAGGGCTCGGCCCGAATCGTCGCGCGGGAAGATCTCGGCGTTGCCCAGGCGCAGGCGCCCGCGGCGGATCGCGGCGTCCATCGCCGGGTCGCTCTGCTCCTGGTAGATCGAGATGCCCTTGCGCTTCTGGAACAGCAGCACCGCGGCACCCGCCACGTCGAGCGCCATGAAGTGCGGCACCAGCCACATCACCGGGCGCTCGCTGCGCTCGGCCAGCAGCACGTCGCCCTCGACGTGGATCAGCCGGCGCAGCCGCGCGGGCGAGGCGTAGAAGAGCAGACCGCGTTCGAGCAGGCTGCGACCGAGCCAGCGGAAGTGCTCGCGCGCCAGCGCCTCGTGCTCGGCGCCGCTCTGCTCGGGGAAGCACAGCGCAATGTTGCGCAGGGCGATGCGCCGCCGCTTCGACGCGACCGCATACAGCAAGCCGCCGAGCCCACGCCCGAGCACCGCCTGCACGCCGAGCGGCAGCACGTGCAGCAGCCACAGCAGACCCAGCACGATGCGTGCGCCCAACGTCGACCCCCCGTCTTGTTCTCGTCCGGCTCAATCGGCCGGGTCGGCGGCCCGCGGCGACTTGTAGCGGTTGTAGCCCCACAGGTACTGGCCAGGGCACGCTCGGATCAGCCGCTCCATCGCCCGGTTGATGACCGCGGCGGATTCTGCCTGAGCGCCGTCGTCGCCCGGCAGCGCCTCGCCGAGCGGGCTGACGTGCAGCCGAAAGCCGGCGCCGCGCGCCAGCCGCTCGCCCCAGATCAGCAGCGGCGCGGCGCCGGTCTGGCGGATCAGCCGCGCCGCCAGCGTCATCGTGTAGGCCGGCGCGCCGAAGAACGGCGCCCACTCGCCCATGCCCTGCGGCGGCACCTGGTCGGGCAGCAGGCCGACGGCCTCGCCGCGGCGCAGCGCGCGGATCATCTGGCGCACGCCGGCGAGCGTCGCCGGCGCGGTGGCCAGGCCCGGGCGCTCGCGCGCGCCGGCCATCAGCGTGCGCAGCGCGGCCTTGCGCGCCGGCCGGTACAGCACGGTGACGGGCGCGAGCGTGGCCGCGAACTTCTCGGCGTAGGCCTGCGCGGTGACCTCGAAGCTGCCCATGTGCGGCGTCAGGAACACGACGCCGCGCCCCTGGGCGTGCGCGGCGACCACGTGCTCGGCGCCGACCCACTCGATGCCGGCGCGGATCGGCGCGTCCGGCGCTCGCGTCCACAGCAGCGGCATCTCGGCGATCATCCGGCCCGCGGCGGCGATCGCCGGGCGCACCTGCGCCGAATCGAAGCCGGCCCGGCGGGCGTTGGCTTTGAATCGGCGCCGGTAGGTCGGCGAGGCCGCATAGGTCAGCCAGCCGAGCAGCGCGCCCAACGCGTGCAAAAACCACAGGGGTCGGCGACCGAGCCAGCGAAAGGCGTTCAGCATCTTCGTATAATTGCGGCCATCGCCGAGTTACTGAACAACTTGCGGGGCGATTCAAAAATCCTGCTAAAGCGTTCGCCGCTCCTCCAGGAGTTCAGGTCGGCAACGCAGAACCTGCAACCACTGGAGTTTAAGAGTGTCGAACGACTTCCTTTTCACATCCGAATCGGTCTCCGAAGGCCACCCTGACAAGGTCGCCGACCAGATCTCCGACGCGATCCTCGACGCGATCTTCGCGCAGGACCCGCGCTCGCGTGTCGCGGCCGAGACGCTGACCAACACCGGCCTGGTCGTGCTCGCCGGCGAGATCACCACCAACGCGCACGTCGACTACATCCAGATCGCGCGCGACACGATCAAGCGCATCGGCTACGACAACACCGAGTACGGCATCGACTACAAGGGCTGCGCGGTGATGGTCTGCTACGACAAGCAGAGCAACGACATTGCGCAGGGCGTCGACCACGCCAGCGACGACCATCTGAACACCGGCGCCGGCGACCAGGGCCTGATGTTCGGCTACGCCTGCGACGAGACGCCCGAGCTGATGCCCGCGCCGATCTACTACGCGCACCGCCTCGTCGAGCGCCAGGCGCAACTGCGCAAGGACGGCCGGCTGCCGTTCCTGCGGCCCGACGCGAAGAGCCAGGTGACGATGCGCTACGTCGACGGCAAGCCGCACTCGATCGACACCGTGGTGCTGAGCACCCAGCACAGCCCCGACCAGAGCGAGACGCCGAAGAAGATGAAGGCCTCGTTCAACGAGGCGATCATCGAAGAGATCATCAAGCCGGTGCTGCCGAAGGAGTGGCTGAAGGACACCAAGTACCTGATCAACCCGACCGGCCGCTTCGTCATCGGCGGCCCGCAGGGCGATTGCGGCCTGACCGGGCGCAAGATCATCGTCGACACCTACGGCGGCGCCTGCCCGCACGGCGGCGGCGCGTTCTCGGGCAAGGACCCGAGCAAGGTCGACCGCTCGGCCGCCTACGCGGCGCGCTATGTCGCGAAGAACATCGTCGCCGCGGGCCTGGCGCGCCAGTGCCAGATCCAGGTCGCGTATGCGATCGGCGTGGCCAAGCCGATGAACATCACGGTCTACACCGAAGGCACCGGCGTGATCCCCGACGACCAGCTCGCAGCACTGGTGCAAGAGCACTTCGACCTGCGCCCGAAGGGCATCATCCAGATGCTCGACCTGCTGCGCCCGATCTACGAGAAGAC
>DATMIN010000441.1:0-5449 GCA_035554275.1 Burkholderiaceae bacterium | reverse complement strand
GCGCGGGCACGACGGCAGCGGCGCCGCCCTCGCCCAGCGCCGCCGCGGCGGCGCTGCCCGACACCGAGACCGGCTCGATCGCCGCGGCGGCAACCACCGTGTCGGGCGGGCCGCGCCGCCATGCGCCGGTGCGGATCTCGTCGAACGTGATGCGCTGCAGCTCCACCGGCGCGACGCCGCGCAGCAGGTCGAGCTTGAGCGCGGCGGTGTAGCTCAGGTCGACGATGCGGCCGGCATGGAACGGCCCGCGGTCGTTGATGCGCACCAGCACCTCGCGGCCGTTGGCCGGGTTGCGGATGCGCGCATAGCTCGGGATCGGCAGCGTCGGGTGCGCGGCCGTCATCGCGTACATGTTGTAGACCTCGCCGCTCGCGGTGCGCCGGCCCTGGAACTTGCGGCCGTACCACGAGGCGAGGCCGCGCTCGGTGAACGGCGCGTCCTGCGTGATCGGCACGTAGTGCTGGCCGAGCGCCTCGTACGGCTTGTTCGGCCCGCCGGCGCGGATCGGCTCGAGCATCGGCTCGGCATCGGGCACGCGGGCGAGGTCGGCCGGCGGGTTCGGCTCGGCGCCGTCACGGTCGATCGCGCCGGTGCGCAGCGGGCCCGACGCGCACCCCGCGAGCAGCGCCAGCGCGAGCGCGACGACGCTGCCGCTCAGCCGCATCGCGATGCGCGCGCTGCCGGGGTCGACCGCTCTGGCCTGCATGACGCGCGACCATACACGAATGCCCCGGGGCCATTCGCGCGCCGAGCGGCGCTTCAGACGCGCGGCCGCTTCATCCGGAACAGCTGCTCGGGCGTGATCGCGAAGTAGTCGGCCGGCCCGCCGGCGCGCAGGATCGGCTGCGCGGCCGCGGTGTCGTAGATGCCGCCTTTCAGCAGGTGCGCGGCGATGTGCACCGCGACCACCTCGCCGAGCGTCAGCCAGCTGTCGGCCGGCGTGCCGTCGGCGCCCTGCAGGCGGATGATCTGCGCGACGCGGCACTCGAACGAGACGGGGCTCTCGGCCACGCGCGGCGGCCCGACGATGCGCGACGGCGCCGGCGTGAGGCCGGCCAGCTCGAACTCGCTGACCTCGGGCGGCACCGCGGCGCTGCTCGCGTTCATCGCCTCGGCGAGCGGGCGGGTCGCGAGGTTCCACACGAACTCGCCGGTGGCCTGCACGTTGTGCAGCGTGTCCTTCGCGCCGATGCTGCAGAAGCCGACGATCGGCGGCACGTAGTTGAAGCCGTTGAAGAAGCTGTAGGGCGCGAGATTGAGGCGGCCCTGTGCATCGTGCGACGAGATCCAGCCGATCGGGCGCGGCCCGACGATCGCGTTGAACGGGTCGTGCGGCAGGCCGTGGCCGAGCCGGGGTTCGTAGAAGTGGATCGTGTCGCCCATCGTGGCTCGACTGTAATCGTGGCGGCGCCGGATGGACAGCGCGGCCGCGCTCGGCTACTTTGCGCCCACCGTTGCACACCGGGCCGCCGCGCCCGCACCGCCACCATGCGCATCCTCAAGATCCTCGCCGCCCTCGTCGTCGTGCTCGTCGTCGGCGTGCTGATCGCCGCGCTGACGAAGCCCGACACCTTCGCGGTGCAGCGCTCGGCCACGATCAAGGCGCCGCCGGAGAAGATCTTCGCGGTGCTGAACGACTTCCACCGCTGGCCCGACTGGTCGCCGTGGGAGAAGCTCGACCCGCAGATGAAGCGCACGCTCGGCGGCGCCGAGCGCGGCCGGGGCGCGACCTACGCGTGGGAAGGCAACAGCAAGGCCGGCGCCGGGCGGATGGAGATCATCGATTCGGTGCCGGCGCAAAGGGTCGGCATCCAGCTCGATTTCATCAAGCCGTTCGAGGGCCACAACGTCGCGACCTTCACGCTCGCGCCGCAGGGCGACGCGACGCAGGTGAACTGGCGCATGGACGGGCCGACGCCGTTCGTCTCGAAGGTGATGCAGGTGTTCGTCAGCATGGACAGCTTGATCGGCAAGGACTTCGAAGAGGGTCTGGCGAACCTGAAGGCGCTGGCCGAGCGGCCGTAGCGCGGCCGCGCCGGCCGCGTCAGTCAACCGTCAATCGACCGGCCAGGGCATCGCCTTCGGCAACGTCGCCGTTTCCTCGGGCACAGCGGCGGCCGGCACGACCGGCCGCGTGTCGACCGCGCGCCACCACGGCGCGGCAGTCTCGAGCCGCGCCGGCTCGACCGCTTCGCCCAGGCGCGGCAGCGCAAGCGTGGCGCCGCGCGCCGGGGCGAGCGCGAGCAGCGTCTCGACCGGCTCGTCCCAGTCGTGCAGCGCGAGCGCGAAGGTGCCCCAGTGCACCGGCAGCAGCACGCCGCCGCCGAGCAGCGCGTGGGCCTCGAGCGCGTGCTCGGGGCCGAGGTGGATATCGCCCCACGACGGGTGGAACGCGCCGACCTCGAGCATCACCAGGTCGAACGGCCCGAGCCGCTCGCGGATCGCGGCGTACTCGGTGGTCAGCCCCGTGTCGCCGCTGAAGAACACCGAATGCTGCGGCGTGCGGATCGCCAGCGACGACCACAGCGTCGCGTTGCGGTCCTTCAGCCCGCGGCCCGAGAAGTGCTGCGACGGCGCGGCGGTGACGGTCAATTCGGTGCCGGGCAGCGTGTGCGATTCCCACCAGTCGAGTTCGGTGATGCGCTCGGGCGCGACACCGAACGCTTCGAGGTGCGCACCGACGCCGAGCGAGGTGACGAACGGCACGCCCGTCTTCGCCAGCTCCTTGATCGTCGGGTAGTCGAGGTGGTCGTAGTGGTCGTGCGAGACGAGCACGAGATCGACCGGCGGCAGCGCGGCCAGGCGCACCGGCACCGGCTGGAAGCGCTTCGGCCCGGCGATGCGCGACGGCGAGGCGCGCGGGCCCCAGACCGGGTCGGTCAGCACGCGCACGCCGTCGATCTCGATCAGCACCGTCGAGTGGCCGAGCCAGGTCGCGCGCAGGCCGGTCTCGGGCGGGCGCGCCCACGTGTCGCGCGGGTCGACCGAGGGCAGCGGCGCGCGCGGCACGCGGCGCGGGCCGCCGCACAGGAACTCGCTGAGCGTCGGGCGCGGGCCGCTCGTGTCGCGCAGGCCGGGCGCGATCGGGTGGACGTTGCGAAAGCCGCCCTCGCCGGCCCAGCGCGGCGAGGCCTGCATGCGCTCGAGGCGCGCCCCGTCGGCGCGTTTGCCGAGTGTTTTCATGGGTGGGGTGTGCGGGTGTCGAAGCGGGCACGATACGCCGATGCGCGCCGTCGTCCGCGTGGCAAGATCGGGGAATGAGCGAGAACTACGGGATGGAGTCGCCGAGCGCGCACCGCCACACCCAGCACCAGGCGCCGGCGCGCTACCTGATCGTGATCGACGCGGCCGGCAGCATGATCGCGCGGCTGTTCGTCGCGACGCGCGAGCAGGTCGCCGAGTTCGACGCGAGCGCCGAGGAGGTCGCGGTGATGCTGCGCGGCCTGGCCCCGGCGCGCGGCGCCGACGGCGCCGACTGGGACCACGCGCTGCGCGGCCACACCACGGCCGAGCGGCGCGCCGCCGACGTCTACACGCTCGACCTGTAGGCCGCCGCCGCGCGTCCTAACGCGCGCTCAGACGCGCTCGACGACGATCGCGATGCCCTGCCCGACGCCGATGCACATCGTGCAGAGGGCATAGCGGCCGCCGCTCGCGTGCAGCTGGTTGATCGCGGTCGTCACCAGCCGAGCGCCACTGGCCCCCAACGGGTGCCCCAACGCAATCGCGCCGCCGTTCGGATTCACGCGCGGGTCGTCGTCGGCGATGCCGAGATCGCGCAGCACCGCCAGGCCCTGCGCGGCGAACGCTTCGTTCAGCTCGATCACGTCGATCTGCGCCAGGTTCAGGCCGGTCAGCTCGAGCACCTTGCGCGTCGCCGGCGCTGGGCCGAAGCCCATGATGCGCGGCGCGACGCCGGCGGTCGCCATGCCGACGACGCGCGCCTTCGGCGTCAGGCCGTGCTTGGCCGCGGCCAATTCGCTCGCGAGCAGCAGCGCGCACGCGCCGTCGTTGACGCCGGAGGCATTGCCGGCCGTCACCGTGCCGTCGGGCTTGACGACGCCCTTGAGTTTCGCGAGCGCTTCCATCGAGGTCTCGCGCGGGTGCTCGTCTTTCGCGACGCTGAGCGGGTCACCCTTCTTCTGCGCCACCGCCACCGGCGTGATCTCGGCGTCGAAGAAGCCGCGCTTTTGCGCCGCGACGGCCTTGAGTTGCGAGGCGAGCGCCACCCGGTCCTGCGACTCGCGGTCGATCTTGAAATCGGTGGCGACGTTCTCGGCCGTCTCGGGCATCGAGTCGACGCCGTACTGCTGCTTCATCAGCTTGTTGACGAAGCGCCACCCGATCGTCGTGTCGTAGACGGCGTTGGCGCGGCTGAACGCGCTCTCGGCCTTCGGCATCACGAACGGCGCGCGGCTCATGCTCTCGACGCCGCCGGCGATCATCAGCGCCGCCTCGCCGCTCTTGATCGCGCGCGCGGCGGTACCCACCGCGTCCATGCCCGAGCCGCACAGGCGGTTCAGCGTCGCACCGGGCACCTCGATCGGCAGCCCGGCAAGCAGCGCGGCCATGCGCGCGACGTTGCGGTTGTCTTCGCCGGCCTGGTTGGCGCAGCCGTAGATCACGTCGGCGACCTGGGCCCAGTCGACCTTCGGGTTGCGCGCCATCAGCGCCTTCAGCGGGATCGCGCCCAGGTCGTCGGTGCGCACCGAACTCAGCGCGCCGCCGTAGCGGCCGAACGGCGTGCGGATCGCGTCGCAGACAAAAGCCTGGATGGGGTGGTTGCTCATCGCAAAGTCTCCGGGGTCATCGGGCTCAGGGCAGCAACGGAAGCCCGCTGAGCTTCTGCAGTTCGTCGAACGACAGGCCCTCGACGGTCTCGACGACTTTCAGGCCCTTCGGCGTCACATCGATCACCGCCAGGTCGGTGTAGATGCGGCTGACACAGCCGATGCCGGTCAGCGGGTAGCTGCACTGCGCAACGATCTTGCTCTCGCCCTTCTTGGTCAGGTGCTCCATCATCACGAAGGTCTTCTTCGCGCCGATCGCCAGATCCATCGCGCCGCCGACCGCGGGGATCGCGTCGACGCCGCCGGTGTGCCAGTTGGCGAGGTCGCCGCGGGCCGAGACCTGGAACGCGCCGAGCACGCAGATGTCGAGGTGCCCGCCGCGCATCATCGCGAAGCTGTCGGCGTGGTGGAAGTACGCGCCGCCGGCCAGCAAGGTGACCGGCTGCTTCCCGGCGTTGATCAGGTCGTAGTCTTCGTTGCCGGGCGCCGGCGCCGGGCCCATGCCGAGCAGGCCGTTCTCGCTGTGCAGGAAGATCTCGCGCTCCTTCGGCAGGTGGTTGGCCACCAGCGTGGGCAGGCCGATGCCGAGGTTGACGTACGAGCCCTCGGGGATGTCGCGGGCCACGCGCGCGGCCATCTGGTTGCGGTCGAGCTTGTTC
>DATMIN010000440.1:0-6280 GCA_035554275.1 Burkholderiaceae bacterium | reverse complement strand
CGACGAAGACCATCGCTTCCTTGCCGCTCATCAGCTGGCGCTGGACCGAGTCGATCAGGCCTTCGTCGATCAGCGATTGGAGTCTGGCGGGTGCTTTCATCGGCGGATTCTGCGCCGTGCGGTCGCTCGGCCCGCATCGGGCCGGGGGGCCGATGCGGGTCTGGGCTGCCGCCGCGGACGCGGCGCGGCGGTCTTACACCAGCGGGCGCTGCGGCGGGCGCCCGTCGCCGTACAGGTCGGCGAGCCGCACCAGCGCCTTCGCGTCGAGCAGACGCAGGCGGCCGTCCTCGATGCGATGCAGACCGCGACGCTCGAGTTTGCGCAAGGTCTTGTTGGTATGGACCAGCGACAGCCCGAGACCGTCGGCGATGTGCTGCTGCGTCAACGGGAACGGCACGCCGGCGACACCGGCGTCGGCCTGCAGCGCTGCGGCGCGCTTGAACAACAGGATCAGCAGCATCGCGATGCGCTCTTCGGCGCTGCGGCGCCCGACCGACAGCAAGGTGTCGTCGACGAGCGACTCCTCATGGGCGGTCAGCCAGGTGATGTTGAAGCCCATCGAAGGCTGCTGCCGGTGCAGTTCCCACAACGCATCGCGCTGGAACACGCAGAACATCGCATCGGTCAGCGTGGCCACGCCGTGGGCGGCCGCATCGCCCATCTTCTGCTGCACACCGATGAAGTCGCCGGCGAGCAGAAAGCTGAGAATCTGGCGGCGTCCGTCGCGCAGGGTCTTGAAGCGGAAGGCCCAGCCCTGCAGCAGCGTGAACAGCGGGGCATCGGTCTGGCCTTCGTGGATCAGCGTTTCACCGGCGCCTGTGCGGACCTCGCGTCGCTTCAACGACTGCACCAGATCCAGCTCTTCGGCGCTGTGCGGAACGAACAGCGGCAAGCTCCTGAGCGGGCACTGCGCACACGGCACTTCAATGGTCACCCTGCTCCTCTCGTGTGCGAAACGCCGGCGTCGCTACGTCTTTTGACGCACCGCCCAGACGCCGTTCCGCCTAAATTCGCCGTGCGCGCCCTCGCCCCATCTGTGCCGAGCGCCGGGCGCGATAAACCAGTATGACGTGTTCACCGCACTTCTCTCGCAATGGAGTCGTCCTGGGGCAGCGCTGACGCCACTCGATTCGGAGCTTGCCATGTCAGATTCAATCTCTTTGCCCACGCCGCTCGCGGTCGTCAGTGCGCGGCCGGCCGGGCTTCGCCGCGTGCGCATCGACACCGGCGAGGAGACGCTCGCACGCGCCGTACCGCGCGACGCTGCACCGGCCATCTCGCCCGAGGACTGGGACGACCTGTGCCATGCGGTCGAGACCCGGCTCGAGGACGCGGTGGACGAACACCACGACGCGTTCGTCACGGGCCGTTCGCCGCACGACGCCGCGACGCAGCTCAAGGACACCGTGCTCGACTGCGTGCACGCGCTGCGGCAACTGCGCCAGGCCGCGGCGCAGGCGGGGCGGAAGCTCGAGCTGCAGGTCCTCGACCTCCAGACCGCGCTGGCGCAGACGCAGCGTGTCACGGCGCCGTCCGATGAAATCGCCTGCGCGCTCTCGGCGACTGCACCGCCGCATCCGACGCGTGCCGCTGCGGACGTGCCGACCCCATTCGATCTCGCGCTCGAGCAGAGCCACGACGTGAAGGAGAAGGTCAAGGCGTGCGCCGACGATCTCGCGGTGGCCAATGACGCGGTGAAGAAGCGGATCGCCGGCGGTGCGACGATGTTGACCGCGCGCACCGCGCTGGAGGTCGGGGAGACCGTCGAGGGCAAGGTGCAGGAATGTGCCGACGATCTGGAGGAGGTCACGCAGACCCTGGACCAGGGTCTCGACGACCTGCACCAGATCCAGAGCGAGCTGGTCGTGTCGCGCGAAGTCCTGGGGCAGACCGAAGCGGCGCTCGCGACCGCGCAGGCGGAAGAGAGAATGGCGACCCGGCGGGCCCTGCACGACGCGACGACCGGGCTGCCGAACCGCGACCTGTTCGACGACCGGCTGCGCCAGGCCATCTCGTTGGCCGAGCGCCACCGCTGGACGCTGGCGGTGATGTTCCTCGACCTCGATCACTTCAAGACCATCAACGACACGCACGGCCATGCCGTCGGCGACCTGGTGCTGAAGGAAGTGGCGCGGCGCCTGCAGCAATCTGCCCGCAAGGAAGACACCGTGTGCCGCAATGGCGGCGACGAGTTCCTCTACCTGTTGATGAACCCGCAAGGCAGTGAGAACGTCGAGCGCATGGCCGGCCTGGTCGCGCAGAAGATCGCTGCGCCGATCGACGTGGGCGGGGACGTTCGGCTCGTCGTCAAGCCAAGCATCGGCGTTGCGGTCTATCCGGGCGACGGCAGCGGCGGCGATCAGTTGGTCGTGAATGCCGACGTGGCGATGTACCGCGCGAAGTTGCGCCGCAACGGCTGCGTGATGTTCGGCTCGTTGCAGAGCCGTAGCCTGTGCGGCTCTACAGCCGCCCGACAACGGCCGGGATCGACCTAGTCGGACGCGCCGGGAACGGTGCGCAGATAGGCGCGGATCGCCTCGATCGCGTGCCGCACCTTGGCGGGCTGCCCGTCGCGCTGCGGCGTCATCGCCCAGACCGGGACGGGAGCGGCGCGCCAGTCCGGCAGCACCGGCACCACGCGGCCGGAACGCAGGTCGTCGTCCAGATCGGCGCGCACGCCGAGCGCCAGGCCGAGGCCGGCCGCGCAAAGCTGCTGCAGCGAGAGCTGGTTGTTGCTGGTGATGCGCGGTTCCAGGCGCAGCGACTCGCGTTCGCCGGCCGGGCCGGTCAGCTCCAGCAGCATCGCCTTGCCGTCGCGCGGCGCGGCCACCCACTGGTGCGCCAGCAGGTCGGCCGGTGCCTGCGGTGCACCCGCCTTCGCCAGGTAGGCCGGCGCCGCGCAGATCATGAACTCGAAGTGACACAAGCGCCGCGCGGCCCAGGTCGAGTCGGGCAGCCGGCCGGCGCGCAGGGCGAGGTCGATGCGGGCGTCGATCAGGTCGATCATCGCATCGTCGACCTGCAGGCTCAGCCTCAGCGCCGGGTGGGCGGCGAGCAAAGGCGTCAGGGCCGGCGCGACGTGGCGTGCGAAGCCGACCGGCGCCGACAGGCGCAGTTCGCCTTCCGGGGCGTCACGCGCCTGCAGCAACTGCTGGCGTGCCCGCGCGGCCGCTTCCAGCATGGCCTGGCCGTGCTCGGCGACGCGCGCGCCGACCTCGGTCAGCGCCAGCTTGCGGGTGGAGCGGTTCAGCAGGGTCACGCCGTGCGCCTGCTCGAGTGCGCGCAGCTGCTGGCTCACCGCCGAGGTGCTGATGCGCAGGTGCCGCGCGGCCGCACTGAGCGAGCCGGTGCGCACCACGTCGGCCAGCAGCGCAAGTTGCTTGAGTTCGCTCATCCTGAAGGACAGCTTAACAAACTTGTCCTGAAGCAGTGACTTCCGCCGCCATCGTGAAGCGAATAACGTTGCATGACTGTTCAACAACACAAGGAGTGCTTGATGAAGCTCGCATTGATCGGCGCCACCGGATTCGTCGGCTCGGCGCTATTGAAGGAACTGCTCGGCCGCGGCCACCAGATCAGCGCGCTGGTCCGTACGCCCGGCAAACTGGGCGCGCCGCAGGAACGTCTGGCCGAAGTCCACGCGGATGCGCTCGACAGCGCGCTGGTCGCCCGCGCGGTGGCCGGTCACGACGCGGTCATCAGCGCCTACAACCCCGGCTGGGCCGCACCGGACCTGTACGCCCAATTCATGCGCGGCTCGCTGGCGATCGCCGAAGGCGTCAAGCAGGCCGGCCTGAAGCGCCTGCTGGTCGTCGGCGGGGCCGGCAGCCTGTACGTGGCGCCGGGCGTGCAGCTCGTCGACACGCCGGCCTTTCTGGACCACGTGCCGGCCAACATCGTGCCGGGCGCCCAGGCGGCGCGCGACGAACTGGCGCGCTTGCGCACTGAAACCGGGTTGGATTGGACCTTGATCTCACCGCCCGCCCAGCTCGTCGAGGGCCCACGCCGCGGCGCCTATCGGCTCGGCGGCGACACGCTGTTGATGAACGGCGAGCAGCCGGCCGAGATCTCCGTCGCCGACCTGGCGGTGGCGATCGCCGACGAGATCGAGACGCCGAAGCACCTTCGGCAGCGCTTCACGGTCGCGTACTGACCGGGAGCGCGGGCGCTCCGGGGCCTCTATCAACGCACTCTAGGCGAGGTGCGACCACCATCCACTTACTTGTGGGCCTGCGTGTAAGGGAACGCAAGAAAGCCGTTAGGCTTGCCAAACCAGCGCTTCGGCCGTCGGGCTGGAATCGGGACGCTGCCGTGGGTGTTGTATCTGATCTTGAGCGCCTAAGCCTGCTGGTCGACACCATCTACCGCGGTGGGACCGAGCCGGAGATGGCAACCAGCGTAGACGAACGCCACACGCGAAAGACCCTCATGCGACATCACCTTGGAGCGCGTCTCCCATCCAGCGCCGACCAGCCCGAACCTGCCACGGCCGACGGCCGGCGTTTCCATCGTCTCGCAGGGGCCGCGCTTTTCGCAACGGCTTTCCTGGTCGGGGTCTCAACCGCGTCTGCCGCCGATGCGCCGTCGCCGCCAACCGTGCACTTGGTATGGATGGGCGGCGCTGACTGCCCTGCCTGCGTGGGTTGGAGAAACTTTGACCTGCCCAAGTTGCGAAAGTCGGCTGAGTTCCAGGCCGTCGAATATCACTACTTGATCAAGTCGATCAGCGCCTCCGTTCCGCCGGCGTTCTTCATGCCAGACGAGCTTCGCCCGTTCAAGGACAAATTGGACTACGCCAGCGGCGGCGGATTCGGCTCGCCGCGAAGGCTGTGCGCATTGGCGGCTCCTATCCGTTCAGGCGCTGCGTGAAGATGCACGGCCAAGGTCGCTCGTGCGAAATCTATGCGTCATTAGACGTGCCCGGAAAGTAGGAGAGGAAGGAGTCTGTGACCGCCCCCCGAGAGTCTTGACAGGCCCGACGTCATTGGATATCTTCAGGATATCCAATTTTGGGAGATCACTCCGTGGCGACCCGCAGCACCGTCGATCAGATCGCGTTCCGCTACCGCCCGGGCGACAGCGCGACCGGTGTCACCCGCGACACCGCCAAGCGTCTCGCGCAACACCTCGGCGTCGATGAGACTCAGGCCATCCATCTCGCGCTGCACGACATGGCGGTCAAACTGCTGCCCCAGTACGAGGCCGACGACGGCCCACTGACGGCGACTCAAATCCGGCAGATCAAGAAGCGCGCGCCACCGGGCAAGAAGCGGTCGGTGCGCTCCAGCCTCTTCGAAGTAGAGCCCGGATGACGTCGCCCTGGTGGGCCGAGCCCACCGCCGGCGAGATCGTGTGGTGCCACTTTCCCGACGCCATCCACCCTCGCCCGAAACCACGGCCGGCCCTGATCCTGGCCGTCTTCGACGACGACGCACCGCTGTTCACGGTGCGCGTCGCCTACGGCACCAGCCAGCGAACCAGCGCCCTCCACCGGGGTGAATTCTCCATCCTGCGCGACCGCAATCCAACAGCGTACGAGGCCGCCGGCCTCAGCTACGACACGAAGTTCGACCTGAAGCGGGCCCTCGATCTGCCCTACACGACCGAGTGGTTCTCGGTGCCGCCGGCCGCACCGCACGGCCAGACACCGAAGCTCGGCACCCTGCACCCTTCGCTGGTGCGCGCGGTCCAGGCTGCGTTCCGGGCGGCCACTGCATGAGGCTGCGGCCAGAACCTCGATGAGGCTCAACCGGTCCGTCGGCGCCGCTCAGTGCGCTCCGACCACCACCGGTACCTCGGTCGCCGGCGGCGTGTTGCGGCTGCGCCCGCAGCGCACGATGCCGCCGATCATCACCATGCCCACGCCCGGCAGGTCGCCGAGCGCGACGCTCTCGAGCAGCGTGCGGCCGGCAGTGTGCTGGGCCCGATCCATGAACACGAAATCGGCGTCGCGGCCGGCCTCGATCAGCCCGCAATTGAGGTTGCGGATGCGCGCGGTGTTGCCGGTCGCGAAGCAGAACACCAGCTCCGCCGGAATATTCGCCAGGCTCGACAACATCGAGATCATGCGCAGGATGCCCAGCGGCTGCACGCCCGAGCCGGCCGGGCCGTCGGTGCCGAGGATCACGCGGTGCGGGCACTTCAGTTGCAGCGCCATCTTCGCCGCGGCGATCGCGACCTTCTCGTTGCCGTTGTGCACGATCTCGATCGCCCGCGCGCTCTTCTCGCACAGCTCGCAGACGTGCGCTTCGGGCAGCGCGGTGTGCCCGCCGTTGATGTG
>DATMIN010000439.1:0-4413 GCA_035554275.1 Burkholderiaceae bacterium | reverse complement strand
GCCGGCGACGTGCAGGCCAAGGCCGGCCAGCACTGGGACAAGCTCGAGGGCATCTTCGAGGAGCGCACCGCGAAGGCGCTCGGCAAGCTCGGCGTGCCGTCGGCGAAGGACATCGACGCACTGAGCGCGCGCCTCGACGCGCTGAGCGCGAAGGTCGCGAAGATCGGCAAGCCGGCCGCCGGCAAGACCGCGGCGAAAGCCGCCGCGAAGAAGCGCGCCCCGGCGAAGAAGGCCGCCTGATCGGCGTGCCACTCGCGTGAACCCGAAGGGCGCTGCGGCGCCCTTTTTCACGCCCGCGCGCGGCGCGCGCGTCAGCCGAGGTAGCGCGCCTCGAGATGGCGCCGGAAGTGCTGCGGATCGAGCGGCCCGCCGCTCGCGCGGGTCGCGAGCTCGGCGGTGCTCCAGCGGCTGCCCTGCGACCAGATGTGCTCGCGCAGCCAGTCGAACACCGGCGCCAGATCGCCGCGCGCGATGCGGGCATCGAGATCGGGATGCGCGCGCCGGATCGCGGCGAACCACTGCGCCGCGTACATCGCGCCGAGCGTGTAGCACGGGAAGTAGCCGAACGAGCCGTCGGTCCAGTGCACGTCCTGCAGGCAGCCGTCCTGGTAGTTGCCGCGCGTGTCGACGCCGAGCAGCGCGGCCATGCCCTCGTCCCACAACGCGGGGATGTCGTCGGCCTCGATGCTGCCGTCGATCAGCTTCGTCTCGAGGCCGTAGCGCAGGATCACGTGTGCCGGGTAGGTGAGCTCGTCGGCATCGACGCGGATGAAGCCGGGCTCGACGCGCGTCATCAGCCGGTGCAGGTTGTCGGGCTCGAACGCACCCTGCGCGCCGAAGTGCTTGCGCAGCAGCGGCGCGAGCAGCCCGGCGAACGCGCGGCTGCGGCCGAGCTGCATCTCGAACGCGAGGCTCTGGCTTTCGTGGATGCCCATCGAGCGCGCGTTCGCGACCGGCTGGCCGAGCCAGGCGCGCGGCAGGTTCTGCTCGTAGCGCGCGTGGCCGGTCTCGTGGATCGAGCCGAGCAGGCTGCGCATCAGGTCGTCCTCGCTGTAGCGCGTGGTCAGCCGCGTGTCTTCGGGCACGCCGCCGCTGAACGGGTGCGCGCTCTCGTCGAGGCGGCCGGCGTCGAAGTCGAAGCCGAGCAGCGTCATCACGTCCAGGCTCAGCGCGCGCTGCGCCGCCTTCGGGAACGGGCCGACCGGTGCGATCACGGTCTCGTGCGACTGGCGCTCGCGCACCTGCTTGACCAGCGCCGGCAGCCACTGCTGCAGCTCGCCGAAGACGCGGTCGACCTCGGCGCTGCGGATGCCGGGCTCGTACTGGTCCATCAGCGCGTCGTAGGGCAAAAGGCCCGTCGCGTCGGCCAGGCGCTGCGAGACCTCGCGCGTCAGCCGCAGCACCTCGCGGAAGTTGATGAGGAAGCCGGCCCAGTCGTTCGCCGGGCGCTGCGTGCGCCAGGCGTGCTCGCAGCGCGCGCCGGCGAGCGACAGCGCCTCGACCAGCGCCGGCGGCAACGCGTTCGCGCCCAGCCACTCACGCCGGATCTCGCCGAGGTTGGCGCGCGCGTGCGCGTCGATCGTCTCGCCGGCGGCGCGCTCGAGCAGCGCGGGCAGCGCCGGGTCGGTGCGGATGCGGTGCAGCAGGCCCTGCATCTCAGCCATCGCGTGGGCGCGCGCGGAGTTGCCCTTGGGCGGCATCATCGCGGCCTGGTCCCAGCCGGCGATCGACTGCAAGTGCTGGAAGTGATGCAGGCGGGTCCAGATGGCGGTGAGTTCGTCGTACGCGGTCGTCATCGAGCGCCCCTGAAAAGTCGGCCGGTCAGTGCGTGAACTGCCCCGGCCAGAACCAGAGCATCGCGCTCGTCATCGTGACATAGCGCGCGAACTTGCCGATCGCCATGTAGGCCACGCAGGGCCAGAACGGCAGCTTCAGCCAGCCGGCGATCGCGCACAGCGGGTCGCCGACGATCGGCAGCCACGACAGCAGACAGGCGCGCGCGCCCCAGCGCTCGAGCCAGCGGATCGCGCGCAGGCGCGACGGCTTGTGGTGGCTCACGTGTTCGTAGGCGGCTTCGGCGCCGTAGCCCATCCACCACGTCACCGCCCCGCCGAGCGTGTTGCCGGCGGTGGCGACCAGCACCGCGGGCCAGAACATTTCGGGGTTGAGCTTGACGAGGCCGAACACCGCCGGCTCCGAGCCGAGCGGCAGCAGCGTGGCCGACACGAACGCGACGACGAATACCGTGCTCAACCCGAACCGGGGCAACGCCAGCAGCCCCAGCATCGACGCGACCCAGGCTTCCATCGCTGCGGATTATGCGCAGCGCGCATCCTCGAAACGTAGGACTTGGCGCCGCGACCCGCCGCTATACTGCTGCCTCCTTTTGCGGCAACGTTCGCGCCTTCCCTTCCCCATGCAGATCGGTCCCTACGCGCTGGCCAACCGCCTGTTCGCGGCCCCGATGGCCGGCGTCACCGACCGGCCGTTCCGCCAGCTGTGCAAGCGGCTCGGCGCGGGCTACGCGGTCAGCGAGATGGTGACCTCGCGCAAGGATCTGTGGGCCAGCCTGAAGACCAGCCGCCGCGCCGACCACGCCGGCGAGGCCGCGCCGATCGCGGTGCAGATCGCCGGCACCGACGCCGCGATGATGGCCGAGGCCGCGGCCTACAACATCGAGCGCGGCGCGCAGATCATCGACATCAACATGGGCTGCCCCGCGAAGAAGGTGTGCAGCAAGTGGGCCGGCTCGGCGCTGATGCGCGACGAGCCGCTCGCGCTCGAGATCGTCGAGGCGGTGGTCGCGGCCTGCGCGCCGCACGCCGTGCCGGTGACCTTGAAGATGCGCACCGGCTGGAGCGCCGACGAGCGCAACGCGGTGCGCCTCGCGCGCGCGGCCGAGGGCGCCGGCGTCGCGATGATCGCGGTCCACGGCCGCACCCGCGAGCAGGGCTACCAGGGCCGCGCCGAATACGACACCGTGGCCGCGGTGAAGGCGGCGCTGCGCATCCCGGTCGTGGCCAACGGCGACATCGATTCGCCCGAGGCGGCACGCGACGTGTTCGCCGCCACCGGCGCCGACGCGATCATGATCGGCCGCGCCGCGCAGTCGCGGCCGTGGATCTTTCGCGAGATCGCGCACTTCCTCGCGACCGGGCAGCGGCTGCCGCCGCCGGCGGTGCTCGACGTGAAGCGCTGGCTGCTCGAGCACCTCGCCGACCACCACGGCCTGTACGGCCGCGACGATGCCGGCACCGGCGTGCGCAGCGCGCGCAAGCACATCGGCTGGGTCGTGCGCGAGCTGCCCGGCGGCGAGGCGTTCCGTGCGCGCATGAACGCGATCGAGTCGTGCGAGCTTCAGCTGCAAGCCGTCGCCGACTGGTTCGACGCGCTCGCGCAGCGCTGCACGCTGCTGCCCGCCGGCCGCGAGGCGGCGAACGACGCGTCGATCGGCGTCACCGAATTCCTGGCCCGGCCCGCATGAAGAAGCAGACCCACATCGAAGACTGCATCCGCGAGAACCTGGAGACCTACTTCAAGGATCTGCGCGGCGTCGAGCCGGCGGCGATGTACGAGATGATCCTCGGCGTGGTCGAGAAGCCGCTGCTCGACGTGGTGATGAAGCACGCCGAGGGCAACCAGAGCCGCGCCGCCGAGTGGCTCGGCATCAACCGCAACACGCTGCGCCGCAAGCTGGTCGACCACAAGTTCATCAAGAAATGACAGCACTGACGGCGTTGCTCTCGGTCTCCGACAAGACCGGCGTTCTCGACTTCGCGCGCGCGCTGAACGCGCTCGGCGTCAAGCTGCTGTCGACCGGCGGCACCGCGAAGCTGCTCGCCGACGCCGGCCTGCCGGTCACCGAGGTCGCCGCGCACACCGGCTTTCCCGAGATGCTCGATGGCCGCGTCAAGACGCTGCACCCGACGATCCACGGCGGCCTGCTCGCGCGCCGCGACGTGCCCGAGCACATGGCGGCGCTCGCCACCCACAGCATCGCGACGATCGACCTGCTGGTCGTCAATCTCTACCCGTTCGAGGCCACCGTCGCGAAGCCCGGCTGCACGCTCGCCGACGCGATCGAGAACATCGACATCGGTGGCCCGGCGATGGTGCGCTCGGCGGCGAAGAACTGGAACGACGTGGCGGTGCTGACCGACGCGTCGCAATATGCCGGCGTGCTGGCCGAGCTGCAGGCGGCCGGCGCGGTCAGCGCGCCGACGAAGTTCGCGCTCGCGGTCGCGGCGTTCAACCGCATCTCGAACTACGACGCGGCGATCAGCGACTACCTTTCTTCGCTGCAGCCCGACGGCACGCGCAGCGAATTCCCGGCCCAGTCGAACGCGCGCTTCGTCAAGCTGCAGGATTTGCGCTACGGCGAGAACCCGCACCAGCGCGCCGCGTTCTACCGCG
>DATMIN010000438.1:0-8724 GCA_035554275.1 Burkholderiaceae bacterium | reverse complement strand
TACCACGCGAACGGCACGAAGCTGTGCGTGGCGATGTAGCGCAGCAGCCAGCGCACCACGATCCACGCGACCACGAACGACACCACCGTGCCCACCACCAGCAGCGGCCCGTCGGCCGCCGACAGCGCGGCGCGCTCCTTCCACAGGCTGTAGACGCTGGCGCCGATCAGCGTCGGGATCGCGAGGAAGAAGCTGAAGTCGGTCGCGGCCTTGCGGGAGAGGCCAAACAGCATGCCGCCGATGATCGTCGCGCCCGATCGGCTCGTGCCCGGCACCAGCGCCAGGCTCTGCGCGAAGCCGACCTTCAGCGCGTCGATCGGCGTGAGTTCGTCGACGCTGTCGATGCGCACCGCGCTGGCCGGGCGGCGCTCGGCCCACAGGATGATCAGCCCGCCGACGATGAACGTCGTCGCCACCACCGCCGGCGTGAACAGGTGCGCCTTGATCGCCTTGCTGAACAGCACGCCGAGAATCGCCGCGGGCAGGAAGCCGATCAGCACGTTGACCAGGAAGCGGCGCTGGCGCATGTCGGCACCGGTCAGCCCGGCGAGCGATTCGCGCAGCCGCTGCCAGTAGACGATCATCACCGCGACGATCGCGCCGGCCTGGATCACGATCTCGAACAGCTTGGCCGAGCGCACCGTGTCGTCGGTGAAGCCGATCAACGAGCCGGCCAGGATCAGGTGGCCGGTGCTCGACACCGGCAGGAATTCGGTGACGCCCTCCACGATCCCCATGATCGCGGCCTTGAACAAGAGAATGGGATCCAACGGCGGCTCCGTGCATCAGCAAAGCCGGCGATGTTAGCGACCCGCGCGTCGAGGCCGACTCGAGCACCGTTGCCTTGACCCGCCCGGCGCCCGCCGCTACATTACTGACCGATTGGTCAGTATGAAATCGTCCACCGCCTCCCGCCCTGCCGCGACCGCCTCCGCCCCCGCCTCCGCCTCGACCCGGCAGCGCCGCAAGGAGGCCCGCCCGCAGGAGCTGCTCGACGCCGCGCTCGAGTTGTTCGTTGAACGCGGCTTCTCGGCGACGCGCTCCGAAGATGTCGCCGCGCGCGCCGGCGTCTCGAAGGGCACGCTGTACCTGTACTACCCGAGCAAGGAAGAGCTGCTGAAGGCGGTGGTGCGCGAGAACCTCGGCGCGCTGATCCGCGAAGGCCAGGACATCGCCGGCGGCTTCGACGGCGACACCCAGCAACTGCTCGCGCTGCTGATGCACACCTGGTGGGAACGCATCGGCGCCACGCCGGCCTCGGGCATCTTCAAGATCATCCTGACCGAGATGGGCAACTTCCCCGACTTCGCGCGCTTCTACATCGACGAGGTGATCGAGCCCGCCCGCGAGCTCTTCACGCGGGTGCTGCAGCGCGGCGTCGACGCCGGCGAGCTGCGCCGCGTGAACCTGTTCGAGGCCGTGCACCTGCTGATCTTCCCGATGCTGATGATGTGCTTGCACCGGCACTCGATCGGCCCGTGCCAGGTGCCCGGGCGCCAGCTCGACCCGCACCGCTTCATCGACACCCACATCGACACCGTCGTCAACGGCCTGCGCCGGCCGGCGCGGGCCGAAGCAGCGCCGCCCCCGCGCAAGGCGGTCACCCGATGAAGCGCTGGGTCGGCTGGACGGCCGCGGCGCTCGTGGTGCTGCTGATCGCCGGGCTCGGGCTGCGCTCGGTGCAGCAGCGCCGCCAGCAGGCCGCGGCCGCCACGGCGGTGCCCACGGCGCCGGCCGCCCTCGAGCTCGGCGCCGCCGACGTGAGCGTCGCGCGCGTCGCCGCGCTGACGCGCCTGCTCTCGGTATCGGGCGGGCTGAAGGCCGTCAACAGCGCGGTCGTGAAGGCGAAGGTCGCATCCGAGATCAAGGCGCTGACCGTCCGCGAAGGCGACACCGTGAAAGCCGGCCAGGTGATCGGCCAGCTCGACACCACCGAGTTCGAGTTCCGGCTCAAGCAGGCGGAGCAGACCGCGATCGCCGCCCGCACGCAGCTCGACATCGCCAAGCGCACCCTCGCGAACAACCGCGCCCTCGTCGAGCAGGGCTTCATCTCCGCGACCGGGCTCGAGACCTCGGTGTCGGGCGAGGCCGGCGCCGCGGCCAGCTATCAGGCCGCCCTCGCCGCGGCCGAGCTGGCGCGCAAGGCGCGCGCCGATTCGATCCTGGTCGCGCCGATCGCGGGCATCGTCTCGCAGCGGCTCGCGCAGCCCGGCGAGCGCGTCGGCATCGAGGGCAAGGTGGTCGAGATCGTCGATCTGTCGCGCATCGAACTCGAGGCGGCGGTCGCGCCGGAAGACGTCGGCTCGGTGCAGATCGGCCAGACCGCGCGGCTCACGGTCGACGGCCTCACCGAGCCGGCCACCGCGACGGTGGCGCGCATCAACCCGAGCACGCAACCCGGCACGCGCGCGGTGATGGTCTATCTCGCGCTGCAACCGCAGCCCGGCTTGCGCCAGGGGCTGTTCGCGCGCGGCAGCATCGAGCTGCAACGCCGCGAGGCGCTGGTCGTGCCGGTCTCGTCGGTGCGCGTCGACCAGGCGCGGCCGTACGTGATCGCGTTGCAGGGCGGCGCGGCACGCCAGCGGCCGGTCGAGCTCGGCGCGCGCGGCGTCGCGCTGTTCGACGGCCGGCGCGAGGCAGCGGTCGAGCTGCTGAGCGGCGTGGCCGCCGGCGACACCCTGCTGCGCGCCAATGCGGGCGCGCTGCGCGACGGCACGCGGGCGCGGCTGGCCGCGCCCGCGGCCTCGTCGCCGGGCTGATCGCGATGTGGTTCACGCGCGTCTCGATCGGCAACCCGGTGATGGCCGTGATGGTCATGCTCGCGTTCGTGGTGCTCGGGCTGTTCAGCTACCAGCGCCTCGCGGTCGATCAGTTCCCGAACATCGACTTCCCGACCGTCGTTGTCGTGATGGACTACCCGGGCGCGTCGCCCGAGATCGTCGAGAGCGAGGTCACGAAGAAGGTCGAGGAAGCCGCCAACACGGTGGCCGGCATCAGCTCGCTGTACTCGCGCTCGTACGAAGGAACCTCGGTCGTGATCGTCGAGTTCAACCTCGACGTCGACGGCCGCAAGGCCGCCGACGACGTGCGCGAGAAGGTCGCGCTGATCCGCCCGCTGTTGCGCGACGAGGTCAAGGAGCCGCGCATCTCGCGCTTCGACCCGCAGAGCGTGCCGATCTTCAACGTCGCGCTGCTCTCGCCCGACGGCAGCAAGAGCCCGCAGGAGCTGACGACCTGGGCCACGCAGGTGCTGCAGAAGAAGCTCGAGAACGTGCGCGGCGTCGGCTCGGTCAGCGTGGTCGGCGGCATCAGCCGGCAGATCAACCTGTACGTGAAGCCGGCCGCACTCGACGCGCTCGGCATCAGCGTCGACCAGGTCGTGGCCGCGGTGCGCAGCGAGAACCAGGAATCGCCGATGGGCTCGATCCGCTCGCTCGAGCAGGAGCGCGTCGTGCAGATCAATGCGCGGCTGAAACGGCCGGAAGACTTCCGCGACATCGTCGTGGCGCGCCGCAATGGAAATGCGGTCAAGCTGTGGCAGGTCGCCGACGTGACCGACGGCCCGCAGGAGATCGACAGCCTGGCGCTCTACAACGGCCAGCGCACCGTGCTGCTGAGCGTGCAGAAATCGCAGGGCGAGAACACGATCGCGGTGGTCGACGGGCTGCAGCAGGCGCTCAAGGACGCGAAGCCGCTGTTCCCGCCGGGCGTGACGGTCGAGGTCAACCGCGACAACTCGCGCGCGATCCGCGTCTCCGTCGCGAACGTCAAGCGCACCCTGTTCGAGGGCGCGGCGCTGACGATCCTGATCGTCTTCCTGTTCCTGAACTCGTGGCGCTCGACGGTGATCACGGGCCTGACGCTGCCGATCGCGCTGATCGGCACGTTCCTGTTCATGTACCTCTTCGGCTTCACGATCAACAGCATCACGATGATGGCGCTGAGCCTGTGCGTCGGCCTGCTGATCGACGACGCGATCGTGGTGCGCGAGAACATCGTCCGCCACGTGCAGATGGGCAAGAGCGCGCGCCAGGCGGCGCTCGCCGGCACCAACGAGATCGGGCTGGCGGTGCTCGCGACCACGCTGTCGATCGTCGCGGTGTTCCTGCCGATCGGCTTCATGGGCGGCATCGTCGGCAAGTTCTTCCACGAGTTCGGCCTCACGATCGTTGCCGCGGTGCTGATCTCGATGTTCGTCAGCTTCACGCTCGACCCGATGCTGTCGAGCATCTGGCACGACCCGCAGGCGGAACGGGCACAGGCGGGCGGCCATCGCGGCGCGCCGGTGACGCTGTATGACAAGACGATCGGCCGCGTCACGCAGCTGTTCGACCGGCTCACCGAGACCCTGTCGGACGCCTACCAGTCGATCCTGCGCTGGTCACTGCGCCACAAGCTGGCCACGCTCGCGATCGCGCTCGCGACCTTCGTCGGCAGCTTCTTCGTCATCCCGCTGCTCGGCGCCGAGTTCGTGCCGAAGGCCGATTTCTCGGAGACGCAGATCAACTTCTACACCCCGGTCGGCTCGTCGCTCGAGCTGACCGAAGCACGCGCGCGCCAGGTCGACGCGGCGCTGCGCGAACTGCCCGAGGTCAAGTACACCGTCACGACGATCAACAGCGGCCAGGCCGCCGGCAAGATCTACGCCGCGGTCTACGTGCGCATGGTCGACCGCAAGGACCGCACGCGCAGCATCGACCAGATGGCGGTGCCGCTGCGGGCGCGGCTCGCCACCATCCCCGGCATCACGATCACCAACATCGGCACCACCGATCTGGGCGGCGGCAAGAGCCTGCAGTTCTCGGTGCAGGGGCCGGATCTGGCCGAACTCGAGCGGCTGTCGCGCACGATCACGCCGAAGCTGCTCGCGATCCGCGGCCTGGTCGACCTGGACAGCACGCTCAAGCCCGACAAGCCGACGGTCTCGATCGACGTCAAGCGCGACGCGGCCTCCGACGTCGGGCTGAACGTCAACATGCTCGCGACCAGCCTGCGCACGATGGTGGCCGGCACGCTGGTCGGCAACTGGCGCGCGCCCGACGGCGAGAACTACGACGTCAACGTGCGCCTCGCGCCCGAGAGCCGGGTCTCGCTCGCCGACCTGCAGCGCATGCCGATCGCGGTGGCGCCGGCGGCCGACGGCTCGGCGCGCTCGGTGCGGCTCTCGCAGGTGGCCGACATCAGCGCCGCGACCGGCCCGAACCAGATCAACCGCCGCGACCTGAACCGCGAGATCAACTTCGACGCGAACGCGTTCGGCCGCAGCTCGGGCGACGTGTCGGCCGAGATCAGGGCCGCGCTCGACGACGTCGCCTGGCCGCCGGGCTACCGCTACAGCTTCGGCGGCTCGACCAAGAACATGACCGAGTCGTTCCAGTACGCGATCGGTGCGCTCGCGCTGGCGATCGTGTTCATCTACATGATCCTCGCCAGCCAGTTCAAGAGCTTCCTGCAGCCGCTCGCGCTGATGAGCGCGCTGCCGCTGACGCTGATCGGCGTGGTGCTGACGCTGCTGGTGTTCGGCTCGACGCTGAACATGTTCAGCATCATCGGCGTCGTGATGCTGATGGGGCTGGTGACGAAGAACGCGATCCTGCTGGTCGACTTCGCGATCCGGTCACGCGCGGGCGCGACCGACGCGGCCGACGGGCCGCTCGGCCGCGACGAGGCGCTGCTGCTCGCCGCCCGGGTGCGGCTGCGCCCGATCCTGATGACGACGCTGGCGATGGTGTTCGGCATGGTGCCGCTCGCGTTCGCGCTCTCCGAGGGCTCCGAGCAGCGCGCGCCGATGGGCCAGGCGGTGATCGGCGGCGTGATCACCTCGTCGCTGCTGACGCTCGTCGTCGTGCCGGTGATCTACTGCTACCTCGACGACCTGGCCGCCTGGGCGCGGCGGCGCTGGAACGGCACGCCCGCGGCGCCCACGCCGCCCGTGGCCGCGGGCTCGGCCTCATAGAATGCCCGCGCACCCGTTGCCGACCCCGACCGCCATGAACATCGAACAAGCCCGCTTCAACATGATCGAGCAGCAGATCCGCCCCTGGGACGTGCTCAACGCCGGCGTGCTCGAGCTGCTGGCCGTCGTCAAGCGCGAGGACTTCGTGCCGCGCGAGCACCGCGCGCTCGCGTTCGTCGACACCGAGGTACCGCTGCCCGGCGGGCAGTGCATGCTCGCGCCGAAGGTCGAGGCCCGCCTGCTGCAGGAGCTCGACGTGCGCAAGCACGAGCACGTGCTCGAAGTCGGCGCCGGCTCGGGCCACATGGCGGCGCTGCTCGCGCACCGGGCGCAGCACGTGACCACGCTCGAAACGCTGCCCGCGCTCGCCCGCTTCGCGCGCGCCAACCTCGAGCGCGCCGGCGTGATGAACGTCGACGTGATCGAGGCCGACGGCAGCGTGCCGCTGCCCGGCGAAGGGCCGTACGACGCGATCCTGCTGTCGGGTTCGGTCGCCGAGGTGCCGGCCGCGCTGCTCGCGCAGCTGAAAGACGGCGGACGCCTCGCCGCGATCGTCGGCGGCGAGCCGGTGATGCGCGCGCTGCTGTTCACGCGGCGCGGCGAGCACTCGGGCGTGGAGCGCCGCGTGCTGTTCGACACCGTCGCGCAGCGCCTGCGCGGCTTCCCCGAGCCGAGCCGGTTCCGCTTCTGATGCAGCAGCTCGACGCCCGCCAGCTCGCCGCGTGGCCGCGCACCGGCGCGGCGCCGGCGCCGCTGCTGCTCGACGTGCGCGAGCCGTGGGAGTTCGCGCTCGCCGCGATCCGCATCGACGGAATGCGCACGCTGTCGATGCCGATGATGAGCGTGCCCGACCGGCTGGCCGAGCTCGACCCTTTGCTGCCCGTCGTCTGTATCTGCCATCACGGGGCCCGAAGTGCGCAGGTCGTCGCATTCCTCGAGCGCCAGGGGTTCGAGGCCGTCTATAACCTCGCCGGCGGCGTCGACGCCTGGTCGACCGAGATCGACGCCGCCGTGCCGCGCTATTGACGTGCCCGTGACGCGCGCCGACCGCCCGACGCCCCATCGCCGCTTTCCCCGGAGACCTTCGCCCATGCCGCCGAGCCCCCTTGCCGCCCTTGCCCGCCCGAGCCGCCGGCGCCCCTTCGCGCCGCTGCTCGGCCTGGTCGTCGCGGCGCTGCTCGGCCTGGGCGCGCGCGCCGCACACGCGCAAAGCCTGCAGGAGCTGTACGACGCGGCGCACGGCTACGACGCCGCGTACCTGTCGGCCCGCTCGAACCTCGACGCTGCGCAGCTGCGCTACGACCAGGCGCGCGGCCTGCGGCTGCCGCAGGTCGGCCTGGGCGCGCAGGTCGGCCGCCAGATCAGCAACACGCCCGACTCGCCGTCGACCCAGGCGGCCGCGGGCAACTCGGCCTCGGCCACGCTGAACGCGTCGCAGACGCTGTTCAACCGCAGCAACGACGTGACGATCCGGCAGGCCGAGCGCGCCGTCGACGTGTATCGCGCCGACCTCGACGCGGTCGAGCAGGACCTGATCCTGCGCGTCTCGCAGGCCTACTTCGACGTGCTTGCGGCACAAGACAACCTCGCCACCGCGCGCGCCAGCCTGGCCGCGATCTCGGAGCAGGTGGCCTCGGCCAAGCGCAACTTCGAGGTCGGCACCGCGACGATCACCGACACGCGCGAGGCCCAGGCCCGCTACGACCTGGCGCGCTTCACGCAGATCCAGGCCGAGAACGACCTGACGACCAAGCGCATCCTGCTCGACCAGACCGTCGGCCGCGCCAACATCGTGCCGAAGCAACTCGCCGCGCCGCTCGCGCTGCCGCCGCTCGCGCCGGCCAACGTCGACGACTGGGTCGCGCGCGCCGACGCCGAGCACCCGACGATCCGGCGCGCCCGCACCGCGCTCGAGCTGGCGCGGCTCGACACCGCGAAGGCCAAGGCCGCCAACCTGCCGACCGTCACGCTCAACGGCAGCTACGGCCGCGGCCGCTCCGACAACCAGCTCGTCGTGCCCGGCCAGTCGTTCGGCTACTCGACGCCGACGACGCAGAGCAGCATCTCGGTCAACCTCAACGTGCCGCTGTTCGCCGGCTACCAGATCCAGAACCGCGTGAAGGAAACGCTGGTGCTGGAAGACAAGTCGCAGAGCGACCTCGACGCGGCGCGCCGCGGCGTGATCCAGCTGACGCGCCAGCTCTACTACCAGGTCGGCTCGGCCGGCGCGCAGGTCGGCGCGCTCGAGGCCGCGGAGTCGTCGAGCAAGCTCGCGCTCGAGGCCACGCAGCTCGGCTTCAAGGTCGGCGTGCGCGTCAACATCGACGTGCTGAACGCGCAGGCCCAGCTCTACACCACGCAGGCGCAGCTCGCCAAGGCGCGCTACGACCTGATCATGGCCGGCATGCGGCTGCGCCAGGCCTCGGGGCGGCTGAGCGTCGACGACGTGAACTCGGTCAACGGCCTGCTGGTGCGCTGAGCGCGAGCATCCTCGGCGAAAATCTTGACGGCGCGCACACGCGCGCTTCACACGGCGGGTGCAAGATGCGCGGGTCTTCGGGGAGACGCGCATGTCCAGCCCAGCCACGCTCCAGGCGGCGATCGCCGCGCACCGCTTCGGCCTCGGCGAGGCCTCGCTCGACAGCGTCGGCGCCGACCCGGCCGCCTGGCTCGTCGCGCAGATCGGCCCGGCCGACCCGCCGCGCGGCGACGGGCTGCTGAGCACGCCGCAGGCGCTCGCGCACGCCGCTGCCGAGCGCACGCTGCGG
>DATMIN010000437.1:0-9954 GCA_035554275.1 Burkholderiaceae bacterium | reverse complement strand
GCCTGCACCGTGCACATGAACGGGCGCGCGGTGAAGTCGTGCTCGATGCTCGCGGCGCAGGTGCAGGGCGCCACGATCACCACGATCGAAGGATTGGCCCAGAACGGAACAATGCATCCGATGCAGGAGGCGTTCCGCGAGTGCCACGGCCTGCAGTGCGGCTTCTGCACGCCGGGCATGGTGATGTCGGCGGTGCAGCTGCTGGCCGACAACCCGAAGGCAAGCGAGGCCGAGATCCGCGAGGGGCTGGACGGCAACATCTGCCGCTGCACCGGCTACCAGGGCATCGTCAAGGCGATCCAGTTCTGTCAGTCCGGCGCCAAGGCCACGGCATAAGGAGATTCACACCATGACCGACATGTCCGTTCCTCCTCTTACCGGCCCCATCGGCCAGCCCCTGAAGCGCCGCGAAGACCAGCGCTTCCTGACCGGCGCCGGCCAGTACACCGACGACGTCGTGATGCACGGCCAGACCCACGCCGCGTTCCTGCGCTCGCCGCAGGCGCATGCGCGCATCACCTCGATCGACACCACTGCGGCGAAGGCCGCGCCCGGTGTGATCGCCGTGTTCACCGGCGCCGACCTCGCCGATGCGAAGGTCGGCGGCCTGCCGTGCGGCTGGCTGATCCACAGCAAGGACGGCTCGCCGATGAAAGAGCCGCCGCACCCGGTGCTGGCGCAGGGCAAGGTGCGCCACGTCGGCGACCAGGTCGCGCTGGTCGTGGCCGAGACGCTGCTGCAGGCGAAGGACGCCTGCGAGCTGATCGCGGTCGACTACGAAGAGCTGCCGGCCGTCATCGATATCACGAAGGCCGACGGTCACAAGGGCTCGGTGCACGACGACGTGCCGAACAACGTCTGCTACGACTGGGGCCACGGCAACAAGGACGCCGTCGACGCCGCGTTCAAGACCGCCGCGCACGTGACGACGCTCGACATCGTCAACAACCGGCTGATCCCGAACGCGATGGAGCCGCGCGCCGTCAACGCGAGTTATACGAAGCACGACCAGAGCTACACGCTCTACGTCGCGAACCAGAACCCGCATGTCGAGCGGCTGCTGATGTGCGCGTTCGTGCTCGGCCTGCCCGAATCGAAGGTGCGCGTGATCGCGCCCGACGTCGGCGGCGGCTTCGGCTCGAAGATCTTCCTGTACGCCGAAGACGTGGCGCTGGTCTGGGCCAGCAAGCATGTGGGCCGCCCGATCAAGTGGACGGCCGATCGCAGCGAAGCGTTCCTGACCGACGCGCACGGCCGCGACCACGTTACGAAGGCCGAACTCGCGCTCGACGCGAAGGGCATGTTCCTCGCGCTGCGCGTGAAGACGATCGCCAACATGGGCGCGTACCTGTCGACCTTCGCGTCGAGCGTGCCGACGATCCTGTACGCGACGCTGCTCGCCGGCCAGTACAAGACGCCGGCGATCTACGCCGAGGTCAGGGCGGTGTTCACCAACACCGCGCCGGTCGATGCGTACCGCGGCGCCGGCCGCCCGGAGGCGACTTTTGTGGTCGAGCGCATCGTCGAGCAGGCGGCGCGCGAAATGAAGATGGACCCGGCCGCGATCCGGCGCCAGAACTTCATCACCACGTTCCCGTACGCGACACCGGTCGGCCTGACCTACGACACCGGCGACTACGCGGCCCACCTCGACAAGGCGATGAGCATGGCCGAGGTGGCCGGCTACCCGGCGCGCAAGGCGGCGTCCAAGGCCAAGGGCAAGCTGCGCGGCCTGGGCTACAGCTGCTACATCGAGGCCTGTGGCCTGGCGCCGAGCAACATCGCCGGCGCGCTCGGTGCGCGCGCGGGCCTGTTTGAGGCCGGCGAGGTGCGCGTGCACCCGACCGGCACGGTGACGGTGTTCACCGGCTCGCACAGCCACGGCCAGGGCCACGAGACCACGTTCGCGCAGGTCGTCGCGGCCAAGCTCGGCATCCCGGTCGAGAACGTCGAGATCGTCCATGGCGACACCGGCCGCGTGCCGTTCGGCATGGGCACCTACGGCAGCCGTTCGCTGTCGGTCGGCGGCACTGCGATCGTCAAGGCGGTCGACAAGATCATCGCGAAGGGCAAGAAGATCGCGGCGCATCTGCTCGAGGCGGCCGACACCGACATCGAGTTCGAGAATGGCGTGTTCAAGGTCGCGGGCACCGACAAGTCGGTGCCGTTCGGCAGCGTCTCGCTCACCGCCTACGTGCCGCACAACTACCCGCTCGACAAGCTCGAGCCGGGCCTGAACGAGAACGCGTTCTACGACCCGACCAACTTCACCTACCCGTCGGGCAGCTACATCTGCGAGGTCGAGGTCGACCCCGAAACCGGCACCGTGCAGATCGAGCAGTTCGTCGCGGTCGACGACTTCGGCAACCTCGTCAACCCGATGATCGTCGCCGGGCAGGTGCAGGGCGGCGTCGCGCAGGGCCTCGGCCAGGCGATGATGGAAGGCTGCGCCTACGACCCGGAATCCGGCCAGCTGTTGACCGGCTCATACATGGATTACGCGATGCCGCGCGCCGTCGACATCCCCGGCGTGAAGCTCGGCAGCACCGTCACGCCGTGCACGCACAACCCGCTCGGCGTGAAGGGCTGCGGCGAGGCCGGCGCGATCGGCTCGCCGCCGGCCTACATCAATGCGTTGACCGACGCGCTCGGCGTCAAGGACATCGCGATGCCCGCGACGGTCGAGCGCGTCTGGCGCGCCGCCAACAACGTCGCCTGACCGCCGGCCCACGAAGGAGAACACTCACATGTATGCATTCGACTACCAGCGGCCGACCAGCGCCGCCGACGCCAAGGCCAAGATGGGCAGCGACGCGCGCTACCTCGCCGGCGGGCAGAGCCTGATCCAGGCGATGAAGCTGCGCCTGTCGCAGAGCGAAACCCTCGTCGACCTCGGCGCCATGCCCGATCTGAAGACGATCAAGATGGACGGTGCGAATCTCGTGATCGGCGCGATGGCCACGCACGCGGCGGTCGCCTCCTCGGCCGAGGTGAAGAAGGCGAACCCGGCGCTGGCCGAGCTTGCCGGCGGCATCGGCGACCCGATGGTGCGCAACATGGGCACGATCGGCGGCTCGATCGCCAACGCCGACCCGGCCGCGTGCTACCCCGCCGGCGTGCTGGCGATGAACGCGACGATCCACACCAGTCAGCGCACGATCCCCGCCGATTCGTTCTTCACCGGTCTGTACGAGACCGCGCTGCAGCCGGGCGAGCTGATCACCGGGGTCAGCTTTCCGCCGGTGCAGAAGGCGGCCTACGTGAAGTACAAGCAGCCGGCGTCGCGCTTCGCGCTCGTCGGCGTGTTCGTCGCGCAGACGGCCGGCGGCGTGCGCGTGGCCGTCACCGGCGCGAAGGGCAGCGTGTTCCGCGCCACCGAGATCGAGGCCGCGCTCGGCAAGAGCTTCACGCCCGAAGCCGCGAAGGGCGTGAAGATGCCCACGACCGGCATCAACAGCGACATGCACGGCTCGGCCGAATACCGCGCCGCGATGATCAGCGTGATGGCGTCGCGCGCGGTCGCGGCGGCGCTGGCGCGCTAAGCGGTTCCCGGGCACCGATGGCCAGCCGCCGCCGCGCGCGGCGGATGGCGGGCGCCCGCCTTACGATCGCTCCATGACCACGACCCTCGCGCTGCCCGATTCCGTCGACGCCGTCGTCGCGCTGCTCGCGACCGAGCAGTACGTGTGCGACCGGCGCCTGGCCACCGCGCTGTTCCTGAGCCTGAAGCTCGGCCGGCCGCTGTTCCTCGAAGGCGAGCCCGGCGTCGGCAAGACCGAGCTCGCGAAGACGCTCGCCGCGGCGCTCTCGACCGCGCTGCTGCGCGTGCAATGCTACGAGGGCCTCGACATTTCGCAGGCCGCGTACGAGTGGAACGTCGCGCGCCAGATGGTCGAGATCCGCCTGGCCGAAGCGGCGCACGCGATCCACGGCGAGGCCGATCGCGAGCGGCTCGCACACACGCTGTACGCGCGCTCGATGCTGATCGAGCGGCCGCTGCTGCAGGCGCTGACGCAGCCGCGCTCGCCGGTGCTGCTGATCGACGAGCTCGACCGCGCCGACGAGCCGTTTGACGCGTTCCTGCTCGAGGTGCTGGCCGAGAACCAGATCACGATCCCCGAGTTCGGCACCGTGAAGGCCGACGCGCCGCCGATCACGATCATTACCAGCAACCGCACGCGCGAGATCCACGATGCGCTGAAGCGCCGCTGCCTGTACCACTGGGTCGACTTCCCCAATGTCGAGCGCGAGCTCGAGATCGTGCGGCTGAAGGCGCCGGGCGCGAGCGATCGGCTGACGCTTCAGGTCGTCGAGTTCGTGCAGCGCATGCGCACGCTCGACCTGTTCAAGGCGCCGGGCGTGGCCGAGACGATCGACTGGACCAACGCGCTGCTCGCGCTGAACACGATCTCGCTCGATCCGGCGACGGTGCACGACACGCTCGGCGTGCTGCTGAAGTACCAGGACGACATCGTCAAGCTGCAAAGCGGCGACACCGCGAAGCTGCTCGACGAGTTGAAGGCGCGCGCGCTGATCGACTGACATGATTGCGCAGAACATCGTCCACTTCGCGCGCGTGCTGCGCACGGCCGGCATGCCGATCGGGCCGGATCGCGTGCTCGCGGCGATGGCGGCGATCGAGCACGTCGGCCTCGAGCGGCGCGACGACGTGCGCGCCGCGCTGAGCGCGGTGATGATCGACCGCCACGAACAGCAGACCCTCTTCGACGCCGCGTTCGACGCGTTCTGGCGCGATCCGAAACTGCTCGAGCAGCTGATGGTCTTGCTGCTGCCGAAGATCAGCGGGCGCGGCGACAAGCCGGTGGCCCCGCGCGCGAACCGCCTCGCCGACGCGCTCGCCGCGCCGAAGGCGCCGCCGCCGCCGAACGCCGCGAACCAGACCGCGCAGGAAGAACTGACGTTCGACACCACGTTCACGTTCTCCGACCGCGAGCGCCTGCAGCAGGCCGACTTCGAGAGCATGACCGCGGCCGAGTTCGAGACCGCGAAGCGCCTGGCCGAGCAGCTGCCGCTGCCGGTCGAGCGCGTGCGGCGGCGCCGCCAGCAGCGCGCGCCGAACCGCCGCCACGGTGCGCGGCTCGATCTGCGCCGCACGATGCAGGGCATGGCGCACCAGCCGCACACGCTGTTGCCGGCATACACGCGGCCGCGCCACGAGTGGCCGACGCTGGTGGTGCTGCTCGACATCTCGGGCTCGATGGAACGGTACGCGCGGCTGCTGCTCCACTACGTGCACGGCCTGACGCGGCGCTACCTGAAGGTCCACACGCTGGTGTTCGGCACGCGCCTGACGAACATCACGCGCAGCCTGCGGCACCGCGACCCCGACATCGCGCTGCAGCTCGCCGACGCGCAGGTGCACGACTGGAAGGGCGGCACCCGCATCGCGACCTGTCTCGGCGAATTCAACCAGGTCTGGGCGCGCCGCCTGCTCGGCTCGAACGCGGCGCTGCTGCTGATGACCGACGGCCTCGACCGCGACGAGCACGGCGATCTCTCGGCGGTGGCCGCGCAATTGCGCCGCCACGCGGCGCAGATCGTCTGGCTCAACCCGCTGCTGCGCTTCGACGGCTTCGAGCCGCGCGCCGCCGGCGTGCGCGCGCTGCTGCCGAACGTCGACCGCTTTCTGCCGGTCCACAATCTGGCGAGCCTGGCCGATCTCGGCAAGGCCTTGCGGACCGGCGCCGTCCGACCCGCTTCACTTCTGGCATAAGTCAGGCACGGGCACTCATGGAACTCACAGGCGAACGCACCATCCCGGCTTCGGTCGACACCACCTGGGCCGCACTCAACGACCCGGAGATCCTGAAGGGCTGCATCGCCGGCTGCGAATCGCTCGAGCGCACCGGCGCCGACACGATGACGGCGGTGGTCGCGATGAAGGTCGGCCCGGTCAGCGCGCGCTTCAAGGGCAACCTCGCGCTGACCAACGTGCTCCCGCCGAACAGCTACACGATCAACTTCGACGGCCAGGGCGGCGTGGCCGGCTTCGGCAAGGGCTCGGCCGATGTGGCGCTGACGGCGCAAGGGCCGCAGCAGACGCTGCTGAAGTACAACGCGCGCGCCACCGTCGGCGGCAAGATGGCGCAGATCGGCTCGCGCCTGATCGACGCCACCGCCGCCAAGATCACCGAGGATTTCTTTCGCGCCTTCGAGGCCAAGCTGCAGCCCGCGGCGGTGCCCGGCGAGGCGGCGGTGGCGGTGGCCGAGGCGCCGGTCGAGGCGGCCGGCGCCGGCGTGGCCAGGCTGTGGTGGCTGATCGCTGCGGTGGTGGTGCTGGCGATCGTGTACTTCGCGATCCGTTAGGCACAAGAAAAGGGGAACCGGCGATGGACAGTCTCGACCTGCAGGTGCTGAGCCAGGCGCGCGAGTGGTTCAACGCGGGCCGCAAGGTGTGGCTGGTGACGGTGATCGAGACCTGGGGCTCGGCACCGCGCCCGCCCGGCGCGCTGCTGTGCCTGCGCGACGACGGCCTGGTCGCCGGCTCGGTCTCGGGCGGCTGCGTCGAAGACGACCTGATCGATCGCCTGCGCCACGGCGAGCGTGTCGCCACGCCGTCGCTGATCGCCTACGGCGTGACCAAGGAAGAGGCGGCGCGCTTCGGCCTGCCGTGCGGCGGCAACCTGCGGCTGGTGCAGGAGCCGCTGACGAGCGTGGCGTGGATCGATGAGGTGCTCGCGCGCACCGCACGCCACGAACTCGTCGCGCGGCGCCTGAGCCTGGCGACCGGCGCGGTCACGGTGCAGGCCGCGTCGCGCGGCGATGCCTTCGCGTTCGACGGGCAGACGCTGGTCGCGCTGTTCGGGCCGCGCTGGCGGCTGCTGATCATCGGCGCGGGGCAGCTCTCGCGCGCGGTCGCGCAGATGGCGCTCGCGCTCGACTTCGAAGTCATCTGCTGCGACCCGCGCGAGGAATACAACCTGACCTGGGACGTGCCGAACACCACCTTCAGCAAGGCAATGCCCGACGACCTCGTGCTCGAACTGCAGCTCGACCCGCACAGCGCCGTCGTCGCCGTCACGCACGACCCGAAGCTCGACGATCTGGTGCTGCTCGAGGCGCTGAAGTCGCCGGCGTTCTACATCGGCGCGCTCGGCTCGCGCGGCAACACCGCGAAGCGGCGCGAGCGGCTCGAGATGTTCGACCTGACGCCGGCCGAGATCGACCGCCTGCACGGCCCGATCGGCCTGGACATCGGCGCGAAGACGCCGGCCGAGATCGCGGTGGCGATCGTCGCCGAGATCGTCGCGGTGAAGAACGGCGTCCTGCTGACGCAGAAGAAGCAAGGCTCGGCGGTGCCCGCGCCGCGGCCGGCCACCTCGGCCGGCTGAGCATGCGCGCCGGGTCGATCGTCGCGCTCTTTTCTGCGGTCGCCTTCGCGGCGGCGCTCGCGCATACGCGTGCGCACGCGGCCGAGCCGGCGGGCTGGGCGCACTACGGCGGCGATGCCGGCGGCACGCGCTACAGCGCCTCGGCGCAGATCACGCCGGCCAACGTCGACGGCCTGCGCCGCCAGTGGCTGTACCGCACCGGCGACGTCCAGAAGCGCGACCCGGCGCTGATGAAGCGCATCAAGTTCGAGACCACGCCGATCCTCGTCGACGGTGCGCTCGTGCTGTGCAGCTCGTTCAACGAGGTGATCGCGCTCGACCCCGGCGACGGCCACGAGCGCTGGCGCTTCGACCCGAAGGTCGCGACCGACCGCCGGCCGGCGAACCGCTACAACTGCCGCGGCGTCGCGCAGTGGCGCGACCCGCGCGCCGCGGCCGGCCAGGCGTGCGCGACGCGCATCTTCAGCGGCACCGTCGACGCGCGCGTGATCGCGCTCGACGCGCGCGACGGCAAGCCGTGCGCCGATTTCGGTGAAGCCGGCACGGTGCGCATCGACCCGGGTCGGGCGCTGCGCTGGCCGGGTGAGTTCCAGATCAGCTCGGCGCCGGTGGTGGCCGACGTCTCCGGCGACGGCATCGTCGTCGTCGGCTCGTCGATCAACGACAACGGCCGCGCCGATACGCCGTCGGGCCGCGTGCGCGCGTTCGATGCGCGCAGCGGCGCGCTGCGCTGGTCGTGGGACCCGCTCGCGCCTGACGTGCCGCCCGGCGCGCCGAGCCCGGCCGCGCTCGCGGCGTCGCAGGCCGCGGGCGCCGCCTCCGCGCCCGAGCCGGCCTCTGACACCGGCGCGGCCAACGTGTGGGCGCCGATGTCGATCGATGAGAAGCGCGGCCTGGTGTTCCTGCCGACCTCGAGCCCGAGCCCCGATTTCTACGGCGGCCAGCGGCCGGGGCTGAACGGCCACGCCGACTCGGTGGTCGCGCTGCGCGTGGCCGACGGCGCGCTCGCGTGGGCGTTCCAGGTCGTCAAGCACGACGTGTGGGATTACGACCTGCCGGCGCAGCCGACGCTCGCGACGCTGCCGATCGCCGGCAAGCCGCGCGACGTGGTGATCCAGGCCACCAAGCAGGGCTTCGTGTTCGTGCTCGACCGCGACACTGGCAAGCCGTTGTTTCCGGTCGAGGAGCGCGCGGTGCCGCAGGGCGGCGCGCCGGGCGAGGTGCTGTCGCCGACGCAGACCTATCCCGCCGACCTGCCGGCGCTGGTGCCGCAGACGATCAAGCCCGACGACGCCTACGGCTCGACATGGTTCAGCCGCGACCAGTGCCGCGAGCGCCTGGCGGCGCTGCGCAACGAGGGCCTGTACACGCCGCCGTCGACGCAGGGCACGGTGCTGTTCCCGATGACCGGCGGCGGCGTGAACTGGGGCGGTGTCGCGGTCGATCCGCAGGGCGTGGTCTACGTCAACACGAGCCGCGTGGTGCACGTGGTGACGCTGATCCCGCGCGCCGAGTTCGATGCGGTGAAGGCCGCGAACCCGAACAAGGAAGTGAGCCCGCAGTTCGGCACGCCGTTCGGCATGAAGCGCGAGGTGCTGGTCTCGTCGCTCGGCGCGCCGTGCAACCCGACGCCGTGGGGCACGCTCGCCGCGCTCGACCTGCGCAGCAAGACGATCCTGTGGGAGCGCCCGCTCGGCACGACCGAAGAGATCGCGCCGCTGCACCTCGCGCTGCCCACCGGCACGCCGAACTTGGGCGGGCCGGTCGCGACCGCCGGCGGGCTCGTCTTCATCGGCGCGGCGATGGACCGCTACCTGCGCGCGTTCGATGCCGCGAGCGGCGCCGAGCTGTGGCGCGGCCAGCTGCCGGCCGCCGGCATGGCCACGCCGATGACCTACGAGTGGCAGGGCCGGCAGTTCGTCGTCGTCGCGGCCGGCGGCCACGGCGAGGTGGGTGCTGCGACCAGCGACGCGATCGTCGCGTTCGCGCTGCCGGCGCCCGGCGAAGCGCCGCGCAGCTGGTGGGACCGCAGCATCGCGCAGCCCGGCGCGAGCTTCCAGCTCACCGCGAGCGCGGCGACGCTGCTGCTGCTCGCGCTGATCGGCGCCGGTTGGTGGTGGCGTCGCAGCCGCCGGCGCCGCCGCGCGCCGCGCTGAGCGTCGCGCAGGGCAGCGCAGCCCCCGAAGCCGCCGAGCCACGCCACGGCGCCTCAGCGCACCCAGGCGCTGGCCCTGCTCAGCGGCGGCCTCTGCCCGGGGCGATTCACTGGGCGCACCAACCAGATGCCGCTGCCGCCAGAGATCCCAATCGGTAGCGGGCGCAAAGCCGGGTGCCCCGCCCACACTTCCACCGGTAAGCAACGCGCGGCTTCCTGACGAGCTCCTTGGCCGCAGCGTCGAGCGCAAGGAGAGCACCGGCACGCCATCGCGCCACCGTCGAACGGCGCGCGATGCACGTGCGATCAAGGGTTTTGCGCTAGGCGCTGCGGCGGCGCAAGCACGGCGTAGACTGCACAGTATTCTGTCATCTCCCATTGAAGGAGCCAGCCATGGCCTTTTCAGCCAGCGATGTGGTGCCCTTCACCCAGGCACGCGCCAACTTG
>DATMIN010000436.1:0-11670 GCA_035554275.1 Burkholderiaceae bacterium | reverse complement strand
TCGCGTAGTTGGCCAGCACATCCATGTAGGCACGCGAGGCGGCCGGGTCGGCGAGCACCTTCAGCAGCGTGGCCTGCGCGGTGGCGTCGGGCTTGGGCGGCGCCTTGTCGTCGACCGCGGCGAGCGCTTTCAGGCGCAGGCGCGTGGCGATCTCGGTCTGGTCGGACGGGCACGCGTCGGCGAGCTGCTTCAGCAGCGCCGGCACGCCGTCCTTCGGCACGAGCTGCTGCTGGTCGGTGTCCCACGAGTAGAACGCGAGCAGGCGCCAGTCGTTCGGTGTCAATGACGACCCCTCGGTTGCGGCGTACCGCGACCGATCCCCCGAGGGGATGAGCCCGGCTTGGGGCGGCCCGGCGCTCGGGCTCTTCGCCGCCCCGAGCGCGCGTGCCTCCTTGAGAGCCTGCGCGAGCACCTCCTTCACCGGCCGCTGCGCGTTCATGCCGAGCGTCAGCACCTGGGTGTAGCGGTCGGGCTCGACCTCGCCCGGCAGCCGCGTCATCTCGGTGCCCTGCGGGTTGAACAGCACCATCGTCGGGTAGCCGCTGACCTTGAAGCGGCTCCCAAGCTTCTGCGCGCCCGGGCTGTCGCCGTCGACGTAGACCGGCACGAACGCGCGCGAGCGCTCGATGAAGTCCTGCCGGTTGAACAAGGTTGCCTTGACCTGATTGCACGGCGGGCACCATTTCGCGCCCCAGTAGACGAACACCGGCTTGGTCTGCGCCTTCGCGAGCGCGAACGCCGCGTCGACATCGGCGTCGTTCGACGCGTGCCGCCAGGCGATGCCGGCGTCGGCATGGTCGACCGGCGCGGCAACCGTCGTCGCAGCCGGCGCCGGCGCGGCGGTGGCCGCGGGCGGCGCGTCGGCCGTCTTCGAGCACGCGGCCAGCGCGGCCGCCAGTGCGGTGGCGATGGCGAGCGCGCTCAGGGTCGGGAACGGCGGGCGGGTCATGCGGTACTCCTCGTGAGAGAACGCGAAGTGTAGACAAACCGGCTTCAATCGAGCGGCGCGGGGTCGTCGCCGAGCCGGCCTTGGGCGTCTTCGAGGCGCCAGCCGGGCAGCGGCGTGGCCCGCGCCAGCGCCATCCACAGGTCGAACGGCAGCCGCATCGCGCGGTGCGGCGCGGGCCGCGCGACCTCGAGCGCGGTCGCGTGCGCGATCAGCACGCCGCACTCGGGCGGGATCTCGTCGGGCTCGGCGATGCCGGCGCGGATCACGTACCAGCACTCGCTGCCGAGCTGCAGGTAGGCGGCGCGCTTGGTCGCGCTGCGCAGGTCCGACAGCAGGTCGGCGCGGCTGACCTTGATCTCGTGCACGACCGGGTGCAGGTAGGCCTCGACCGTGGTGTGGCGGATCGAAAACACGTCGGGCATCGCCATCGCCCAGGCGTCGCCGACCTTCGCGCGCACCGCCAGGCCGCGCCACGCGATCCGGCCGTGGCGTGTGATCTCGTCGGCGACACGCTCGACCAGCAGTTCGTGCGGGTCGCGCCGGCCGCGGTTGCGCTGAAGCGTCTGCGCGAGCAGCGCGAGGCCGGCGTCGCTGACGCGCACTGTCTCGTGGCCGAGCGCGCTGCGCTCGCGCGCCAGCAGGCCGGCGGCGAGCAGCTCGATCTCGATGCCGTCGTGGCACGGCCAGCCGGCCGAGCGGTAGACGTCGCGCAGGCGGCGGCGGTGCGCGGCGGTGATCGCGATGTCGGCCATGCGCTCGACCAAGTTCTGGGTCGGTCAACGGCGCTTGTAGCCCGCCCGAGACTCGTGCGCCGTCGGCGCAAAAGGGTTCACGACGGTCAGCGCGTCGAACGTTGCACCGGTCCGGAAGTCTTCCGAGAAGAGCGTGGTGCAGCCGGCCTGCAGCGCGGCCTGCACGATCAGCGCGTCCCACGCCGAGAGCTGGCACTGCTGGGCGAGCGCGAGGCCGCGCAGAACCATGTCGGCGCTGGCCGGCACGATGCGCTCCTGCGCGAACGTGGTGACGACTTCGAGCGCATCGGCCGCGCCGAGCTGCTTCTTGCGCGTGAGGGTGACGTACAGCTCTTGCAGCACCTGCGTGCTCAGCACCATGTCGCGCGCCCTCATGTGCTCGGTGACGAGCTCTTGCGCGCGCGCCTGCTTGGCGGGCTCGGTGCGATCGAACACGGAGACCAGGACGTTGGTGTCGAAGAAGCAGCTCACGGCAGCTTGCGCCCCGAATACAGCGCGTCGCGACCGGGCCACAGCGGCTCGTCGGCCGCGCGCACCTTCTTCGCGAGTACCTTGAGCCGCGCGACGCGCGCGTCCGCATCGCCCGCACCTTGCGCGAACGCTTCGATCGCCTGCCGGCAGATTTCGTTGACGCTGGTGCCCTGCTGTACCGCCTTGATGCGGGCGGCACGCAGCAGCTGATCGTCGACCGCAATCGTCATGTTGGCCATGAGGGGCTCCGTCATTAACACTGAATCAGTGTAGCACGGAGCCCGTGTCCATCGTGAAACTCGGTCCAGCGCCGGGCCGCCCCAAGCGGACCGAGCGCCCCTCGGGGGCGGGCGCCGCAGGCGACCTTGGGGTCGTCATGTCGCCGGCTTGTCGCTCAGCGCCTTCATGTTGTCGATCAGCTCCTGGCTCATCGGCGCGTTCAGGTTGATGCCCTTCGGCGGGATCGGCGACTGGAACCACTTCGTGTACAGCTTCGTGAACTCGCCGCTCTTCATCAGCCCGGCCAGCGTGCCGTCGACGACCTTCTTGAACTCGGGATCGCCGAGGCGAATCATGATCGCGTACGGCTCGACCTGGATCGGCTCGCCGACGACCGCGAGCGCGGCCGGGTTCTGGGCGCTGGCGCGCAGGCCGTACAGCAGGATGTCGTCCATGCCGAACGCCACCGCCCGGCCGCTCTCGACCATCAGCGCCGATTCGGCGTGGTCCTTCGCGGCGAGCAGGTCGATGCCGAGCTTCTTCTCCTCGTTGAGGTTGCGCAGGATCTTGTAGTTCGTGGTGCCGCTGGTCGAGACGACGGTCTTGCCCTTCAGGTCGTCGAGCGTCTTGATCGTGGTGCCGGTTTTCACGAGGAAGCGCGTGCCGGTGTAGAAGTAGTTGGTCGCGAACTGCACCTGCTTGCCGCGCTCGGAGTTGTTGGTGGTCGAGCCGCACTCGATGTCGATCGTGCCGTTTTGCAGCAGCGGGATGCGATTGGCCGAGGTCACCGACTGCAGCGCGACCTTCAGGTCGGGCTTGCCGACGGCCTTCTTCACGTCGTCGACGATCTTCTGGCAGATCTCGAACGCGAAGCCGACCGGCTGGGCCTTGTCGTCGAGGTACGAGAACGGGATCGACGATTCGCGGTAGGCGAGCGTGATCGTGCCCGCCGCCTTGACCTTGTCGAGGGTCGAAGGGGTCTGGGCGAGCGCGAAGGCGGGCGCGAGCAGGGCGAGCAGCGGGAGCGTCTTGAGCAGAGTCGGGCGCATGAAGAATCCTCGGGCGAAAGTGGGTGAGTGCAGGAGCGCGAACGTAGCACCAAGCAAAATCCAGGCAAGCCGGGTTTCCCGCTAGCATTTGCGCGATTCCCCCTGCCTCGACCCCGCCTACGGAGTTCCTTGCCATGACGTCGTTGTTGAAGAAGACCGCGCTCGCCCTCGCGCTGGCCGCCGTCGCGGCCGCCGGCCATGCCGCCGACGAGCCGAAGCTGCTGAACATCTACAACTGGTCCGACTACATCGCCGACGACACGATCAAGAACTTCGAGAAGGAAACCGGCATCAAGGTCAACTACGACAACTACGATGCCAACGAGATCCTGCACGCCAAGCTGGTGGCGGGCAAGACCGGCTACGACATCGTCGTGCCCGGCTCGCACTTCGCGAAGACGCAGATCGCCGGCGGCCTGCTGCAAAAGCTCGACAAGTCGAAGCTGACGAACTGGGGCAACCTCGACAAGGGCCTGCTCGAGCAGCTCGCCAACGTCGACCCGGGCAACCAGTACCTGGTCGACTGGCTGTGGGGATACGTCACCGTCGGCATCAACGTGCCGAAGGTCAAGGCGGCGCTCGCTGCATCGCCCAACCCGCTGCCGATGCCCGACAACGCCTGGGCGCTGATCTTCGACCCGAAGTACGCCACCAAGCTGAAGGGCTGCGGTGTGAACTTCCTCGACTCTGCCTCCGAGGTGCTGCCGGTGGCGATGCTGTATGTCGGCAAGCCGGCGTACAGCACCAACGCTGCCGACTACGACGCGGCGGCCGCGATGCTCAAGAGCGTGCGCCCGTTCGTCACGCGCTTCTCGTCGAGCGGCTACATCAACGACCTCGCCGGCGGCCAGCTGTGCGCGGTGATGGGCTACTCGGGCGACATCAACATCGCCCGCGCGCGCGCGATCGAGGCGAACCCGAAGCAGCCGCCGGCGATCGAGGCGCTGGTGCCGAAGGGCGGCGCGACGCTGTTCTTCGACACGATGGCGATCCCGAAGGACGCGCCGCACCCGACCAACGCGCACCTGTTCATCAACTACATCCTGCGGCCCGAGGTCGCGGCGGGCCTGACGAACAAGGTCTTCTACGCGAACCCGAACGCGGCCTCGCTGAAGTTCGTCACGAAGGACGTGGCCGACAACAAGACGATCTTCCTCAGCGACGCCGACAAGAAGCGCCTGACGCCGCCCGACGCCGCGCCGCAGGAGATCCGGCGCGTGCAGACGCGCATCTTCACGAGCTTCAAGGCCGCGAAGTAGTCCGGCGACCGTTCCACGCGTCCCCAATGCGGGGGAGGCGCCTTCGTTGCACACGCTCACGATCACGACCCGGCCGCTTGACCGGGTTCAACCCTGAGGGCGATGCGCCCGAGTTCCAGGCGCCGCGATGGCCGACGCGGTGCGCCGCATCGGCAGGCGCGAGCAGCGGGCGCGGCGCGCCATCATCACGGCGCGGCACGGCCGGTCAGCGCGCGGCGCAGGCTGGCCTCCAGTGCGCGCGGCGCGACCGGCTTGACCAGGTACTCGAACGCGCCGAGGCTCATCGCCTTGATGATGTCCATCGACAGGCTGTCGGCGGTCAGGATCGTCACGCGCAGCCGGCGCTCGGCGATCTCCTCGCTGAGCCGGCGCACCACCTCGAGGCCGGAGATGTCGGGCAGGTGCATGTCGAGCAACACGAAGTCGGGCCGCTCGGCGAGCACCGTGCGCACGCCGGCCAGGCCCGAGGCCGCGTGCAGCAGCCGAACGCCGGGGTGGGCCTCGAGCATCGCCTCGACGAGTGTCACGTAGAGCGGCACGTCCTCGATGTACAGCACCGTACCGCGCAACTCGGCGGCGGGCGCAGGCGCGGCGGGGGTGGGCATGGTGACCAAGAGGATAGGCGTCGCCGCCCGCCGGTGCGGCCCATGCAACACACTGTTACGGGCGGAGGTGCACCGGCGCAATCACGGCCCGACCTGCACGCCCTTCCAGAACGCGACGCGACCCTTGATCTGCGCCGCCGCCTCGCTCGGCTCGGGGTAGTACCAGACCGCGTTCTCGTTCAGGTCGCCGTCGACCATCAAGCTGTAGTAGTGCGCCTGACCCTTCCACGGGCAGCTGCTGCGGTGGTTGCTGAACGTCACGTACTCGCGCTTCAGGCTCGATTCGGGGAAGTAGTGGTTGCCTTCGACGACCACCGTGTCGTCGCTCTCGGCGATCGTCGCGCCGTTCCAGGTGGCTTTCATCGGGATGCAATCTCCTGCGGCTGCCGGTTCGAGGGACGCGCATCATCCCGCATATCGCGCGGCGGCGCTGCGCAGCCGCGCGGCGATCAGCGCGGCCAGGGCCTTGTCGCCGGCGACGACGACGCTGTCGCCGTGGCGCAGGATGTCCATCGCGAGTTCGGTCGGGTCGCTGTACGGCACCTGCAGTTCGTAGCGGCCCGCGCCGGGCGCGCCGCGCGGGTCCGGCTCCAGCCAGCGCGCCTTCTGCTGCGGGTGCCATTCCTCGTTCGCGACCCATTGCGCCGCGTCGGCGTCGAACACCAGCGTCGCCCACTTCACCTTCGCGCCGCCGCCGCCGTAGATGCCGTAGCCAGCGTCGAGCTCGGCCTCGAGTTCGCGCAGCGGCACGTGCTTGGCCTTCGCCTCGAGCAGCGCCGCGCCGCGCATCGCGTCGAGCGCGAAGCGGCGCAGCGCGTCGCTCGTGTGGCACCACGCGTCGAGGTACCAGGTGTTGCGGTAGTTGACGAGGCGCTGCGGCGAGACCTCGCGCGTGCTCTCGCGCCGGTCGCTGCGCTTGAAGTAGCGCAGCGCGACGCGCCGGCGCTGCAGCAGCGCGCCGCCGAGCAGCTCGAAGTGCCGGCTCGGCGCGCGCCGCCGCGCGGTGCCGATCACCTTGACGCGGCGCATCAGCTCGCGCGCCGCGCTCTCGTCGGCGCCGAGCATGCCCTGCAGCTTCTCCATCAGCGGCTGCAGGTGGCGCGCGAGCACGCCGTCGTCGTCGAGGCCGGCGAGCAGCTGGTGCATCGTCAGCAGCGCGTGGATCTCGTTCTCGCTGAACCACAGGCCGGGCAGTTCGTGGCGCGGGCCGTCGGGCGCGCCGGCCTTCGCCTCGGCGAAGCGGTAGCCGTTGTCGAACGCGTCGTAGACGATCGGTGCGGCGAGCCGGTCGCGCAGGTATTGCAGGTCGCGCTTGAGCGTCGCGGGCGAGACGCCGAGCTCTTCCTGAAGCGCCGCGAAACTGACGCAGCCGCGGCTGCGCAGCAGCAATTCGATCTTGTAGAAGCGTTCGGTTCGGTCCATGCGTCGTGGCCTTATCGGTCGGGTGGCTCATGGCGTGAGCCAGTGGCGCGAAGCATAGCGTCGCACGAAGTTTTTTGGTAGCTCACTCAGTGAGCTACCAGGGCGGAACACTGCCCCATCGCTGCGAGACGTTCGTGGCGAGCATCCAGGAGCCACGCCATGACCGCCACGCCGACCCCGATCGATCTGCACACCGGCCTCCCCCACACCGGCCTGACGGCGCACGAGCTCGTCGGCTTCGAGCTCGGCTGGGACCACGCCCGCCACCGCGTCGAGCTGCCGGCACCGTACGGCGACGAGCCCTCGCCGCTGCGCGACGGCCTGCTCGCCGGGCGCGCGACCTTCGGCACGCGCACGCTGGCCGCGACGCGCGCGGTGCGCAAGTGGCTGCAGCTGCGGCTGAACGCGTGGCTGCGCGGCCGCAGCGTCGAGTTGGTGCAGGTGACGCCGCACTACCTGCAGCAGATCGACGCGACGCATTGCCCGATCACCCGCGTCGCGCTGACCGCCGCGACGCGCCAGCCGAGCGACGCCTCGATCGACCGCGTGCGCAACGACGCCGGCTACGCGGCCGGCAACCTCGCGGTGATGAGCGTGCGCGCCAACCACGCGAAGGCCGCGCTCGGCTCTCGCGAGGCCGCGCTCATCGCCGCCGCGCTCGACGCTGAAGCCGCTGCAGGCCCGCGCGCCTCGGCCGCGCCGGGCCCGCGCCGTGACGGCCTGAGCGCGGCCGAATGGTCGCGCGTGGCGCTGCTGTGCAGCTTCGTCGAGCCGCTGTCGCACGCCGAGGCCAGTGCCCTGCCGATGCACGTGCTGCCGCCGAACCGGCTGCGCCTGTTCAACCCGGTGCAGGCGCTGCAGGCGTTCCTCAGCCGCCAGTGGCTGCGGCCGGGCTGGAGCCGGCGCATCGCCGGCGTCGAGGCACTGCTGCCCGAGGCGCTGCGGCGCGACTTCCGCGCGTTCCATCTGACGCTCGCGGCGCGCGTGCTCGCCGCTGGCCCGGCCGCCGACGAGGCGCAGGCGCGCTGGGCGGTCGAGGATGCGTGGAGCGCGCCGCGCGTGCAGCAGCGCTGGGCGCGATTCGCCGGCCGGCTCGACGCCGCCGCGTGCGAGACGCTGCTCGCGCGCGCCGCGGCACTCGGCCTGGCGACGACCGTGGTGATGCCGCTCACCGATGCCGGCGCCACCGACGGCTGGAACCTCGCGACGCGCGGCTACCTGCCGCCGGCGGCGAACGCGGTGCCGGCGGGGCGCCAGCAGCACCTCGCCTGGTAGGCCGGCGCCACCCCGCATCCCCCGGATCGCGGGGGCCTTTGATGCGGCGTTGTCCGACACCGGCGCTCGCGGTGCGACGCAATACTGCACTGCAGCAAAAGGAGTGATCGACATGGCGCTGGAGCAGTTGATGGGCCGGTACTTTCGCCTCAGGCAGGAACTGGCAATGGCCTACAACGCGCAGCCGTGGCACAGCGCGCGCATCGACCGGCTCGCGAACGACTTGGCGCTCACCGAGCGCGAGATCGCCGCCGCGGCCCCGAGCGACGAGCAGTGCAGCGACCAGCTGCTCGGATCGACGCCGTGGTTCGGTGCCACGACGCCGGCGCACGCCTGAGCCGCGCCCGATGAGCGCCGCCCAAGCCTTCTCGCCGGCACAGGCCGCGCGCACCCCGCTGCGCCGCTGCGTCATCCTCGACCGCAGGGGCCGGCGCATCGTGATGCCGCGCTACACGCCCGACGACGCGATCGAGCAGGTCACCCGTGCGGTGGCCGGCCGCCAGGCTTCGGCCGAGCAGAAGCGCGCCGCGTGGGAACGCCTGCGTGATCACGACGGCTACCGCCTCGTCTGGGTCGCCGGCAGCGCGTAACGCTGCACGTTCCGCGCCGGTCGGGCGCTCAAGCGGCGCCACCGGGCGCCGATACTCTCGCATACCGCGACAGCGGCTGACCGAGCCCGGTCGCCACCCCCATGCTCAAGAGGATCGACGTCAACGACCTGCGCCTGGGCATGTACCTGCATGCGCTCGACGGCCCTTGGCTCGACCACCCGTTCTGGCGCAACAAGTTCCGGCTCGAGGCCGACAGCGATCTGCAGGCGATGCGGCGCAGCGGGCTCAAGCACTGCTGGATCGACAGCGCCAAGGGGTTGGACGTGGCGGTGGCCGTGGCTGTCGCGCCGCCGCCAGCCGCCGGTGTTGTCGACCTCGCGGCGCCCGCCGAGCGCCCTCGCGCGCCGGCCGCCACGTCGTTCGAGGACGAACTTCAGCACGCCGCGCAACTGTGCCGCAAGGCGCGCGGCGCGGTGCGGCAGCTGTTCGCCGAGCTGCGCATGGGCAAGGCGCTGAACGCCGAGGCGATGCAGCCGCTGGTCGAGGAGCTCACCGCGTCGGTCTTCCGCAACCCGGGCGCGCTCGTCAGCCTGGCGCGCCTGAAGACCAAGGACGACTACACCTACATGCACTCGGTCGCGGTCTGCGCGCTGATGGTCGCGCTCGCCCGCGAACTCGGCTTCGACGTGGCGGCCTGCCGCGAAGCCGGGCTGGCCGGGCTGCTGCACGATGTCGGCAAGGCGATGATGCCGCTCGACGTGCTGACCAAGCCGGGCAAGCTGACCGAGGCCGAGTTCGCCGTGATGCGCGCCCACCCGGAGCGCGGCCATGCGCTGCTCATCGAGGGCGGCAGCGCCGGCTCGGCCGCCCTCGACGTGTGCCTGCACCACCACGAGCGGGTCGACGGCAAGGGCTATCCGCACCGCCTGGTCGGCGCCGCGATCGGCCCGCTGGCGCGGATGGGTGCGATCTGCGATGTCTACGACGCGATCAGCTCGGCGCGGCCGTACAAGTCGGCCTGGGACCCGGCCGAATCGCTGTCGCGCATGGCCTCGTGGGAGGGCCACTTCGATCCGCCGATGTTCGCGTCGTTCGTGCGCAGCCTGGGCATCTACCCGACCGGCTCGCTGGTGCGGCTGCGCTCGGGCCGGCTCGCGGTGGTGGTCAAGCAGCATGCGAAAGACCTGATCGCGCCCACCGTCAAGGCGTTCTTCTCGACGCGCTCGAACCTGCCCACCGCGGTGACGCGGCTCGACCTGTCGCGCCCGGATGCCGGCGACGTGATCCTGCGCCGCGAGCCGCGCGACGCCTGGAACTTTCCGCACCTCGAGACGCTCTGGGCCGGCGACGCCGCGCCGCGCTGACGCGCGGCCGGCAGCGGCTCAGCCGCCGCTCTTGTTCGGATCGCGCCAGCCGCGCTCGAACGGCAGCCGCCACGCGTGCGGCGCGATCAGCTGGTGGACCGACTTCGGCCCCCACGAGCCCGGCGGATACAGGCGCACCGGCGGCGGCGCTTCGAGCAGCGGCGTCGAGACCTCCCACAGCCGCTCGATGCCTTCGGCGGTGGTGAACAGCGTGCGGTCGCCGCGCATCGCGTCGAGGATCAGCCGCTCGTAGGCCTCGAGCACGTCGCCGATCAGGCCGGTGTCGTGCATCGCGAACTGCAACGAGTGCTTGTCCAGGCGCATCCCCGGCCCGGGGCGCTTGCCGTAGAACGACAGGCTCATCTTCGACGCGTCGGCGAGGTCGAACGTCAGGTGGTCGGGCCCCTGCGCGCCGACGCCCGAGCCGGTCGGGAACATGCTCTTCGGCGGCTCGCGGAACGCGATCGAGATGATCCGCTGGCCCTCGGCCATGCGCTTGCCGGTGCGCAGGAAGAACGGCACACCGGCCCAGCGCCAGTTGTCGATGAAGCACTTCAGCGCGATGAAGGTCTCGGTCTCGGATTCGGGGTCGACGCCCTCCTCGTGCCGGTAGCCGGTGTACTGGCCGCGCACCACGTCGGTCGGCTGCACCGGCAGCATGCTGCGGAAGACCTTGTTCTTCTCCTCGCTGATCGGCGCCGGCTCGAGCGCGGTCGGCGGCTCCATCGCCATGAACGCGAGGATCTGGAACAGGTGCGTCACCACCATGTCGCGGTACGCGCCGGTCTGCTCGTAGAACGCCGAGCGCTTGCCGAGCGCGAGCGTCTCGGGCACGTCGATCTGCACGTGGTCGATGAAGTTGCGGTTCCAGATCGGCTCGAACAGGCCGTTGGCGAAGCGGAACGCGAGGATGTTCTGGGCCGGCTCCTTGCCGAGGAAGTGGTCGATGCGAAAGATCTGGTCCTCGGCGAACACCTCGTGCAGTTGCGCGTTCAGCGACACCGCGCTGGCGCGGTCGGTGCCGAACGGCTTTTCCATCACGATGCGCGAGCGCTCGACCAGCCCGGCCTCGCCGAGCAGCCGCACCGCCGACAGTGCCGCGCTCGGCGGCACGCTCAGGTAGTGCAGACGCTGGCCCTGGCCGGGCAGTGCCTGCTCGGCGCGCGCCACCGCGGCCTTCAGCGCCTGCGCGCCGGCGGCCAGCGGCAGGTAGTCGAGCGTCGCGGCGAACACCTGCCATTCGGCCTCGCTGAACTTGCGGGTCGAGAACTCGTCGAGCGCGCTGCGCGCCGCGGCGCGAAAGCCGTCGGCATCGAGCGCGTCGAGCGAGACGCCGATGACCCGGCAGCCGGGGATGAAGCCGGCGCTCGCGAGGTGGAACAGGCCGGGCAGGAGCTTGCGCCGCGCCAGGTCGCCGGTCGCGCCGAACAGCACCACGACCTGCGGGAAGCGAGGGCCCACGCCGGGGGGAATCTTGGCCACGTGCTCATCCTCTCGTGATCGCCGGCCGCGTGTCGCGGCGCGCGCGGGATCGGGCGATTCTCGTGCACAAGACGGCCCGTCGTGTGGGCGGCGGCGCGTGTCGATTCCGGGGCGTCCCGATCGTCGTCAGGGTGGAGGCTTGGCGAGCGCCGCGCCTCGGTCGATCATTCATCCCTCACTCTGCACAGGAGCCCCGCGATGAGCACTTCCACCGTCAAGCCGATTCCCGACGGCATGCACACGATCACGCCGCACCTGATCTGCGCCGGCGC
>DATMIN010000435.1:0-3720 GCA_035554275.1 Burkholderiaceae bacterium | reverse complement strand
GATCGACAGGTGCGCCGGGTGCGAGTGCATGCCGTTGCCGCACACCGCCATGCCGGGGCGGCTGTTGAATTCGAGCACGCGCAGCTTGTCGTTCTCGAGCGCGACGCGGTAGGCGCGCGGCTGCACGGCGGCGGCGTCCTGCGCCAGCGCCACATCGCCGAGGCCGAGGCCGGCGAGCAACGCCAGCAGGCTGCGGCGGCGCGCCTCGTCGTCGATGTCGCCGATGGCGTTGCAGCAGGGAGAGGTTCGATCAGTCATGGTGGGTCGTCTCCAGATGGGAACGCGGTGCGTCGGCGCGCGTCGGGGTTGCGGGCTCGGGAACGGCGGGCGGTGGGGTCAGCGGCAACGTCAGCGTGAACGCCGGGCCGGTGCCGGCGTGCAGCGTCAGCGTCCAGGCGTCGCCGAACCACGTGCGCAGCCCGACCTGCAGGCGGTACAGCAGCTCGGGCGGCAGCCAGGCGTCGTTGCCGCTCAGCCCGGCGCGGGCCAGCGTCAGGTTGCAGCGGCCCTCGTGCTGCGCAATCTGGAGCGTCGTGCCGCCATCGCCCGGCGCGGCGGCAAGCGCATCGAGCACCGGCAACAGCAGCAGCGGCGGGAACGGCAGATCCGGCATCGTGCCGTCGACGCGAATCGCGCGCACGCCGCGCCCCGGCCCGAGCGCCGCGACGAGCCGCGCGTACTGCATCGCCAGCAGCACCTCGGCCGCGAGCGTCGAGGCGCCGCTGCGCACGCCCGGCATCGCGGCGCGCAGAAAGCCGATCAGCGCATCGAGCAGGCTCTCGACCGTGGCCGGCGCGGCGGCGTAGCGCCGTTCGATCTCGGTCATCACGCGCAGCAGGAACGCCGGGTCGACCTGCCCCTGCAGCGCCTGCAGCTGGGCGGCGCCGAGCGCGGCTTCGGAGCGCTGGCGCGCGATCTCGGCCTGCGCCAGCAGCGCGCGCGTGCGCTCGCCGCGCTGGCTCATCCCGTAGACCGCGATGAAGACGCCGCCGTAGCACAGGGAAGCCCAGAAGACGTGCATGGAGCTGCCTGACGCGATCGCGGGCGAGTTGATCAGGAACTTGAGAATGGGGAACAGCGACTGGAGCATCGAGTAGAGCGACCAGGCGGCCGTGCCGATGAGGGCAAAGGCCAGCAGCGCCGGCAAGAAGCGCGCGGGCGTCAGGTAAGGCTCCAACAACAGCAACGCGCCGACCGGAGCGATTCCAGCGACGAGCCAATGCGCCATCAGGCGCAGATTGAACTCCAGCCACTCAACCGGATTCATGTCGCCGAGCGGCAGTGCGAACGACTCCATCGTCGCGCACGCGATGGCCCAGAGCGCGCCATAGCTCAACGCGCGGCGCCAGTTCAGCTGCGCCGGGGCGGTTGCAGGCGAGCGGCGGCTGATCGCCAACGCCCTCACGTGGCGTGCTCCGCCGACGGCGCCGGCATGCGCAGCACCGCGCGCACGCCGCTCGGCCTGTTGCCGTGCAAGCTCAGCGTCCCGGCGCTGCCGTACAAGGTGGTCAGGCGCGAGCGGATGTTCGCCAGGCCGATGCCGCTGCCGCCCGTCGCCCCGCCGAAGCCGACCCCGGTGTCGGCGACCACCGCTTCGAGCATGCCGTCGTCGCTGCGTCGTGCCGACACCTCGATCGCGCCGCCGGCCATGGCCGGGCCGATGCCGTGCTTGACCGCGTTCTCGACCAGCGTGGCGATCGTCAGCGGCGGGAACGACTGCGTGCGCAGTGCGTCCGGCACGTCGAAACGCACCTGCAAGCGGCCCTGCATGCGCTGCTCGACGACACCCAGGTAGGCGCGCGTCAGGTCGATCTCCTGGCCCAGAGTGTTGCGGTGGCCTTCGGCCTGGGGCTGGGCCGAGCGCAGGTAGGCGACGAAGTGCGCCAGCAGCCGCGCGCCGCGCTCGGGCTCGATCTGCTGCAGCCGCCGCACCGTGGCCAGCGTGTTGAACAGAAAGTGCGGATCGATCTGGCCGCGCAGCGCCCCGAGCCGTGCGTCGATGGCCTGGCGCTCGAGCTGGGCGCGTCGCAGCTCGAGCGCCTGCGCCTGCGCGCTTGCCTCGGCGCCGCGCTGCCAGACGAACCACATCGCGCCCACACTGCCGGCGATGACGGCCCAGCGCGCGATGCGGCCGAGCACCGCCGTGGCGTCGTCGGAGGCGCCACGTGCGCCGGCCGCGAGCAGCAGCCATTCGCCCGCGGCCGCGCCGGCGACGATCGCCAGCGCCAATGCCAGCGAGCGCGCGGGGAGCGTGCGCGCCGGCACGCGGCTCGCCGCGACGAGCGCCACGCCGATCATCACGGCCACGCCGATGCGGTCGCGCAGCACCTCGAGCCAGCCGAGCATCACTTCGTCGACCGGCCAGTTGCGCCAGACGAAGGGCTGGAACAGGTATTCGGTCGACAGCAGCAGCGCGACCAGCAGGCTTGCGGCGAGCACGGTCGGCGCGGGCAGCGCGCGCAGCGCAGCCGGAGTGGTCGCGGGCAACGGCGGCGCGGCCCACGGCGCGGATCGCACGGACTGCGGCATTGAATCGACTCCCCGAGCGCAGCGCCAGCGTGGCGGCACGCGGTTGCACGCAGGCCGGGGCGCCGCCGGATCGTAGCCCGGCGCCGGGTGCGGGGCCAGCGGAATTCGAAGCATCATGGGTGCGGTACCGCCGCATGATTGGGGGTCGGCGAGGTCACCGTAAGCCGCGGCCGCCCTGCCGCGGGCGCGATGCGACGAACGCGACCTGGCCGCGACGAACGCGGCCAGGGGGCGACGAACCCGGAGCCGGGCTCGATCGATCTCGCGGCGTCGATTGGTACAGTCGGCCGTCTTCACCCCCGCGATCGATTCGCCCATGTCGCCCGCCGATGCTTCTGCGCTGAGCCTTTCCCGCGTCAGTTGTACGTTCGCCGACAAAGACAACCCGACCGAGCGCTACACCGCGGTGCGCGATGTCGACCTGACGGTCGCTGCCGGCGAATTCGTCAGCGTGGTCGGCCCGACCGGTTGCGGCAAGAGCACGTTGCTCAACGTCGCCGCCGGGCTGCTCGCGCCGAGCACCGGGCAGGTCAGCGTGTTCGGGCAGCCGCTCGACGGCATCAACCGGCGCGCCGGCTACATGTTCCAGGCCGAGAGCCTGATGCCGTGGCGCACCGCGCGCCAGAACGTGATGGCCGGGCTCGAGTTTCGCGACGTGAGCGATGCGCGCGCGCAGGCCGACGAGTGGCTCAAGCGCGTCGGCCTCGGCGGCTTCGGCGACCGCTACCCGCACCAGCTCTCGGGCGGGATGCGCAAGCGCGTCAGCCTGGCGCAGACGCTGGTGCTCGACCCCGACATCATCCTGATGGACGAGCCGTTCTCGGCGCTCGACGTCCAGACCCGGCAACTGATGGAGAACGAGGTGCTGGCGCTGTGGGCGGCGAAGAAGAAGGCCGTGCTGTTCATCACGCACGACCTCGACGAGGCGATCGCGATGAGCGACCGCGTCGTGTGCCTGTCGGCCGGGCCGGCCTCGCACCCGATCGGCGAGTTCGCGATCGACCTGCCGCGCCCGCGCGACGTCGCGGAGGTGCGCGCGACGCCGCGCTTCGTCGAGCTGCACCAGGCGATCTGGGCGGTGCTGCGCGAAGAGGTGCTGAAGGGCTACCAGCAGCAGCTGGCGGCATGACGGCGATGTGGAAACGCATCAAGCCCACGAACACGAACCTGCGCGTCTGGCAGCTCGGGCTG
>DATMIN010000434.1:0-3492 GCA_035554275.1 Burkholderiaceae bacterium | reverse complement strand
GCCGCGGTCTCGATCTATGCGCGCGGCCGCGACTATCACAAGGTGCTGCGCGCGCGGCTGCAGCAGCTCGCCGACGCGGTCGCCGATGCGATCGGCCCGTTCGGCCACCGCGTGTTCACCGATTCGGCGCCGGTGCTCGAGGTCGAGCTGGCCGCGAAGAGCGGCCTCGGCTGGCGCGGCAAGCACACGCTGGCGCTGGCGCGCGACGCCGGCTCGATGTTTTTCCTCGGCGAGATCTACGTCGACCTGCCGCTGCCGCTCACCGAACCCGCCTCGGCGCACTGCGGCGAATGCCGCGCCTGCCTCGACATCTGCCCGACCGGCGCGATCGTCGCGCCGTACCGGCTCGACGCGCGCCGCTGCATCTCGTACCTGACGATCGAATCCGACGCGCCGATCCCCGAGCCGCTGCGGCCGCTCATCGGCAACCGCATCTACGGCTGCGACGACTGCCAGCTCGCGTGCCCGTGGAACAAGTACGCGCAGCGGAGCAGCCTGCCCGACTTCGACGTGCGTGCGCCGTTCGCCGACACGACGCTGCTCGCGCTGTGGGCGTGGAGCGAGGCCGAGTTCCTGCAGCGCACCGAGGGCAGCGCGATCCGCCGCATCGGCCACGAGCGCTGGCAGCGCAACCTCGCGGTCGCGCTCGGCAACGCGCTGCGCGCGTGCGACGATGCGCCGACGCGTGCCGCGCTGCGCGCCCGCCGCGACACCAGCAGCGCGCTGGTGCGCGAGCACATCGACTGGGCACTGGCCCAGCATCCCGCCGCTTCCGGCCCGACCCCTCACGACGCCACCGCATGATCCACCGCACCCGCCTCGACGAACACGATCGCCTGCCGGCCGACGCCGCGGCCGCGTACGCCCGCGACGGCGTGATCGTGATCGAGGGCTTCATGCCCGCGGCGCGCTGCGAAGGCCTGCGCACGCGCGCACTCGAACTGGTCGCCGAGCACGCGCCGCATGCCGGCGGCACCGTGTTTTCGACCGGCGACCAGCGCCACGCGCGCGACGATTATTTCGAGGCCTCGGCGAACCGCATCGGCGCGTTCTTCGAGGAGGGCGCGTTCGATGCGCAGGGCCAGCTGCAGGTGCCGCTCGAGCGCGCCGTCAACAAGCTCGGCCACGCGATGCACGATCTCGATCCGGTGTTCGACGGGTTCTCGCGCGGCCCGCGGCTGCAGGCGGTGGCCGATGCGGTCGGGCTCACCGACCCGAAGCTCGTGCAGTCGATGTACATCTTCAAGCAGCCCGGCATCGGCGGCGAGGTCCACTGCCACCAGGATTCGACCTATCTGTACACCGAGCCCGAATCGGTGGTCGGCTTCTGGTTCGCGATCGAGGACGCGCACCGCGGCAACGGCTGCCTCGGCGCGCTCGCCGGCCAGCACCGGCGCGGCCTGAAGGAGCTGTTCACGCGCGATGCGCAGGGCCGGCTCGTGCTCGAGCAGCGCGAGCCCGCGCCGCAGTGGGACGCGAGCGCGCTCGAGTGGATCGAGGTCGCGCAGGGCGCGCTGGTGGTGTTCGACGGCGCGCTGCCGCACCTGTCGCAGGCGAACCGCTCGCCGACCTCGCGCCACGCCTACACGCTGCACGCGGTCAGCGGCCGCGCCCACTACCCGGCGGGCAACTGGATCCAGCGCCGCCCGGGTGTCGACCCGCCGTGGCGCGGATTTACCTGAGATCGATCGCCCCGTTCCTTCACGAGGGTTCGCCCGTGGCACATGGTTTGCTACGCTGGTTCGAACAACTTCGTGGAAGAACAACATGCGCCTTCGCCTTCCTCTGCGCCGCGCTTGCGGCTTCGCCCGGTTCTCGACGCTGAGCCTCGTCGCCTCGCCGCTGCTGCTCGCCGCCGCACCGGCCGCGTTGGCGCAGACGGCCAGCCCGGCCGCCGCGGCGAGCGCGCCGGCCGGCACGCTGGCGCCGGTGACGGTCACCGCCGAGCGCCGCACCGAGAACATCAAGGACGTGCCGAGCTCGGTCTCGACGCTGTCGGGCGAGAAGCTCGACGTGCTCACCTCGAGCGGCCAGGATGTGCGGCTGCTGTCGGGCCGGGTGTCGAGCCTGAACATCGAATCGTCGTACGGCCGCGCGTTCCCGCGCTTCTACATCCGCGGCTACGGCAACACCGATTTCCGCGCCAACGCCTCGCAGCCGGTCTCGCTGATCTACGACGACGTGGTGCAGGAGAACCCGCAGCTCAAGGGCTTCCCGATCTTCGACCTGTCGAGCGTCGAGGTGCTGGCCGGCCCGCAGGGCAGCCTGTTCGGCCGCAACACGCCGGGCGGTGTCGTCAAGTTCAACTCGGTCGCGCCCGAGATCGGCGCGACCGACGGCTACGGCAGCCTCTCGTTCGGCACCTACAAGACCGCCAACCTCGAAGCCGCCAAGTCGATCCCGCTCGGCACGCAGTGGGCCGCGCGCGGCTCGCTGCTGGTGCAGCACCGTGACGACTGGGTCGACAACACCTTCGCCCCCGGCCCGACGCGCAAGACCGAGGGCTACGACGACCGCGCCGCGCGGCTGCAGCTGCTGTACAAGCCGTCGGGCGACTTCAGCGCGCTGTTCAACGTGCACGCGCGCAACCTCGACGGCAGCGCGCGCGTGTTTCGCGCCAACATCATCAAGAAGGGCACCAACGACCTCGTCGACGGCTTCGAGCCCGACCAGTTCTCGACCGACGGCCGCAACGAGCAGACGATCCAGACCTACGGCGCCAATGCACGGTTGCGCTGGCAGTTCGGCGACCTCGCGCTGTACTCGATCACCGGCTACGAGACGGTGCACACCTACAGCCGCGGCGACATCGACGGCGGCTACGGCGCGAGCTTCCACCCACCGTCGGGCCCGGGCTTCATCCCGTTTTCAAGCGAGACCGCGGGCCAGCTGCACAACCACCATCAGCTGACGCAGGAGTTTCGGGTCGAGTCGCGCTACGCCGCGCCGCTGAACTGGCAGGCCGGCGTCTACTTCTTCGACGAGAAGTTCACCAACGACAGCCTCGGCTACGACAGCTTCAACAACGGCGCGCAGACGAGCGATCTGACCGACACGCAGAAGAGCCGCTCGTACGCCGCGTTCGGCTCGATCAAGTACGACCTCACGTCCGACCTGAGCCTGCGCGCCGGCCTGCGCTACACGCACGACACCAAGAAGCTCGACAGCAACGCCGCGGTGCTGCCGGCGTCGAGCAAGACGAACGGCACGACCGCCGACCTCTCCGATTCCAAGCCGAGCGGCGACGTGAGCCTGCTCTACAAGCTCAGCCCGTCGACGAACGTCTACGCCCGCGTCGCCACCGGCTATCGCGGCTCCAGCGTGGAGCCGGCGTCGGCCTTCGGGCCGCAATCGATCGCCGGGCAGGAGACGACGACCTCGTACGAGGCCGGCATCAAGTCGGAACTGCTCGACAAGCGCGCGCGCGTCGGCTTCAGCGTCTTCCACTACGACGTGAAGAACCTGCAGCTGACCGAAGTCGGCGGCGGCGGC
>DATMIN010000433.1:0-18289 GCA_035554275.1 Burkholderiaceae bacterium | reverse complement strand
TCACGATGATGCCCACCGACAGATCGAAGCTGCCGACCACGACGACGAACGTCAGGCCCATGGAGACCATGCAGCTCACGATCATCGAGAACAAGACGTTGTTCAGGTTCGAGAAGGTGAGGAAATACTCGGACGAGACCGCGAATGCAACCGCCGTGAGCGCGATGACAAACACCGTTCCCCACTTCCGCAGCAGCGTGACCCACCATGCCGTTGCCGGCCCCGCCGCCTTGTGGGCTGCCACGGGCTGCAGCTCAACTTGCTGAATGCTTGCCATCTTCGCTGTCTCCTTGGATCGTCGGTCTGCGCGGTCAGTTGTACACGCCGCCGTCGATCGTCATCGCCTGAGCCGTCACGTACGACGACTCGTCGGAGGCCAGATAGACGAACAGCGGCGCGATCTCCGCCGACTGCGCCTGGCGCTGGAGCGGAACGACCCGCTTGACGACGTCGTCCTGGGTCGAGCGACCGCCCATGAAGTCGATGGCCGGCTGATTGAACGCGGTATCGACCCAGCCCGGGCAAATCGTGTTGACGCGAATGTTGTCGGGCGCGAGTTCCATCGCGAGCGCGGTGCCGAACGCAATCACCGCGCCCTTCGACGCGGAGTACGCGGTCATTCCCGGGCCCCCGCGCTGCCCGGCGAGCGACGAGGTGTTGATGATCGAGCCCTTGCCCGACCTGCGCAGGTGCGCAATCGCGTACTTCGCGCCGAAGAAGTGGGCGCGCGTGTTCACGGCGAACAGCGCATCCCAGTCCTTGGCGGTGAACTCGGTGACCGAGCCAGAACGTTGCAGCCCGGCATTTTGAACCAGCACATCGAGCCCGCCCAGCTTCTTGACGGCGGCCTCGATGAAGTTCTTGACGCTCTCTTCGACCGTCACGTCGACCTTGAAGAAGTGCGCACCGAGTTCGTCTGCCGTGGCCTGGCCCAGCTTCTCGTCGATATCGCCGATCGCGACAGTGGCGCCCTCCTTGACGAATTGCATCGCGGCTTCTTTGCCGATGTTGTTGGCTGCGCCGGTGATGACGATGCGCTTCCCGCTCAGTCGATTGGCCATTTGTCGTTCCCCAGATCAATTCGATAGATTGGGGGCGCCGATTGCGCGGCGCCCACCCGCTCGAGCGATCAGCCGCCGTACTTGCCCAGCAGCGCGATCGCCGCCTTGTCCATCTTCTGGACTTCCGCGAGCGCTGCGGCCGCCTTGTCCTGCGTGATGGCGGTCACGGGCACGCGGTAGCGGATCGGTGCCACCTTCTCGCCTCGCGCCATGGCGACCGCGAGGTCGCCGGTCTTCTTGCCCAAGGTGTGCCACGGCACATCCGTCGAGAACTCGATCGGATAGGTCTTCGCAGCCATGTCGGTCAGCAGCTGATCCGAGAAGTAGTGGTTGAACAGGCGCACGTCGCTGCGGCCGGCCTGCTTGAGCGCTTGACCGGCTCCCAGAATCAGCGGCCACCACCAGGACACGATCGCGTTGACCGACCCCGGCTTGGGGTTCGCCTGCAGCAGCGCCAGCACGTTCTCGCGACCCTTCGAGATCTGGTCCTGCGTGGAGACGGTGCCGGGCATGAACGGCAGCATCTTCATGCGCGGCTCCCACTTGGTCATCAGATCCAGTTGGTCTGCCTCCATGTCGAAGGGCGAGTAGAAGCCCTTGTCTTCGGCGGTCTGGACGATGGTGCCGGTGTGCCCCAGCGCGTTGTGCACGTAGTAGCCGAGCGTGGCCGCAGTCGCCCAGGTGTCTTCGACGACGGACGGCGAGTTCTTGACGGGCACCGCGAAGCCGACGGTCGGGATCCCGCGCTTCTTGGCTTCGTCGGCGATGTATGCGGTCTCGGACTCGAGCGAGTAGATGCCCATGACCAGGCAGTCGATCTTGCGGTCCATGAGCGCCCGCTCGACTTCCTGCTCGCTGGTCTTGCTGGGTTCGCCTCTCAGACAGACCGGCTCGGCGCCCGCGTCGAGTACGGCCTGCACCAACTGCCAGCAGCCACGGCGCCACGGCTGGTTGAACGGGCCGTAGTTGAGCGGAATGCCGATTCGGACCTTCTTCCCCGGCTTCGGCGCGGCGACGTCTTGCGCGCTGGCCGAAGAGATCAGACCCGAGCCCCCCAATGCGCCTGCTGCCATGATCAGCGATCGGCGGCTCATGCCGCCGTATTCGAGGGCCTGTTCGAGCAGACTCTTCTGATTCTTGATTTCGGCTTCTTGCATCTCGGTCTCCTGTTGTGTTGATGAATGCGAAAGTGAATTGCCTCGTTGGCGCCTGTGATTCACGGTACTGCTTCTTACCTTCTAAGGCGACGCATCGAGTCGCGAGAGAAACTGATTCAAGACCCTGTTGAATTCCGCAGGTCTTTCGAGGTTCGGAAGGTGAGCGGCGTTGTCGATGACGCACAGCGTCGAGCCCGTGATGTGCTCGTGCATGAGTTGCGCGTCGGCGACCGGCGTGGACCCGTCTTCTCGCCCGACGATGACCAGCGTCGGGGTGGAGATCTTCGCCAGTTGCGCCACGTGGTCCATTTCCATCACCACGCGCGCGCCTCCCAGATAGCCGTCCTTGGAGACGCGGCGGATCATCTGGCGAATTTCGTCCATGAGCGCTGGGTTCGCGTCGCGGAACGGCTTGGTGAACCAGCGCGCGATCGACGGTTCGATCATGGGCTCGACGCCTTCGAGCTCGACTTGTTGAATGCGGCCCTCCCAAATTTCACGGCGCGTGCGGGCCGAGGTGTCGCACAACACAAGTGATCGCAGGCGATGGGGGTAGCGCACGGCAAACGCCTGGCCGATCATGCCGCCCAGCGACATGCCGGCGAAGTGAACCTGATCGACGCCGAGTGCGTCCAGCAGGCTGCGCAGATCCTCGACCAGCAGGGACAGGCTGTAGGGCGGTGGGCTTGTCGACGTTCCGCCATGACCGCGCGTGTCGTACCGGATGACGCGATAGGCCTTGGAAAACTCGCTCACCTGCGGTTCCCACAGTTCGAGGTCGGTGGCCAGGCCATTGCACAGCAGGAGCGCCTGTGCCGAAGGCGGACCCTCCACCACACACCGCATTTGAATGCCGTTGGCGCGCACGCTTTGGAACCGCATGTCTCCAGCCAGTCGTCCTTGCTTCAGTCGGCGGATCATGCAAAGCGGCAATGATCTTGTCAATAATCCTATGGATCTTTTTGTCAATGATGCGGGTTTCCCCCAGCAGGGCCTTGCTGCACGACTCGGCGGTGCGCATCACGAACAGCGTGCCCAACACCTCGCCGTTGTTCTACGCGGCGGTGGCCCGGGATCCGGTGACAAGGCTGTCGCCATCGGCATGGGTCACTTCTTCTGACCTGGACCAAGCCGGGAGCGCTCAGCTCCCGGCGCGCCGGCCGATCGGCGTCAGGGCACCACGGCGTCGATAACGAGGCGCAGGTCCTTTGAACCGATCTTCACCTGTTCCAGGCGGCCGACCGGATCGCCCGACTTCGGCGTCGCCTGGCCATCGCGCGAGAGCCTCGCTGAGAGGGTCACGAGGCCGGCCTGCGACAGCCGCGTGCCGAGCATCGACTCGGCGTCGCTGAGCGAGAACGCGGCCGGGAACACCGCCGCCATGCGCCGCGCCGCCAGCGGCGCCCCCCCGGCCGTGCCCGCGGCGTGCGCGAACACGAACAGGGTGTCGGTCGGGCCGGCCTTCACCGTCAGGCGCGAGCCGATGCTCACCACGCCGCTGAGTACCGGGGCCGCCGCGTCGGCCACGCCGGCAGACGCGAGGTCGGGCGCCGAAGCGCCGCTCGGCGGCTGACCGGCGGCGGCCGCGGCGTCGGCCAGGCTGCGCTCGATCCCTTGCCGCTGCGCAGACCCTTCTGGCAGCAGCTTGAGCAGCGTCGTCCAGTGCGTCGTCGCGAGCCGATAGTCGCCGTCGTCGTAGGCGATGGTGCCGGCCAGCGACAGGGCCTTGGTCTCGCCCGGATTCGCCTTCAACGCCTGCGCGACGACCCGCCGGGCCGTCTCGTTGAACCTGCCGCCGTTGCTGGCGGCCAGCGCATCGGCATAGTCGGCCAGCAGCGAGGCATCGGGCGTCGGGCCGGTGGCCGCACGCGCGTAGGCGGCGGTGGCCTGATCGAATCGCCCCAGCGCCGCATAGGTGCGCGCCAGCATCGCCCAGCCCTGCACGTCGTCGGTGCCCTGTGCGAGACGCGCCGCGAGGCGATTGGCCAGATCCTGCAACTGGGCATCCTCGACCGAATGGGCCGGCGCCTGGGCGGTCGCTTCAAGTGCCGCCGGCGCCGGCGCGGGATGCCCGAGCAGCGCCTGGCCGACGACCGATCCCGCGACCACCGCGGCCACGGCCCACGCGGCGATCTTGCGCTCGGTCGCCTGCTTCGACTGGGCGAGCAGCGCGTCGTGAACCGCCGCATCGGCCGCCCGCCGCTGGCTGGCATACGACCCCAGATCGCCCTCGCCGCGCTCGAGATTCGCCAGCGCCCGCGACGCTTCCTCGAGCATCGGCCGAAGCCCGCCGGCCTCGCGCCGCCCGGCACGCAAGGGCCACAGCAACAGCCACAGCGCCCCCGCGAGAAGCGCCACACCCAGAACGGCAAAGCTTGGCATGGTCAAAGGCCTTCGATCTCCGGGCGCGCGGCATCCACGGGCAGCAAGGCCTGTCGACGCAGTGCGCTAAAGAGCGCCCATCCGCCCAACGCGAGCAGCACGAACGGGCCGCCCCACAGGGCCGCCGTGCCGGGCCGGAACGCGGGCCGGTACAGGACGAACTCGCCGTAGCGGCTGACCAGGAACTCCTGCACCTGCGCGTCGGTGGCGCCGCGCCGGAGCTGCGCGCGGATTTCATTACGCAGGTCGACGGCCAGTGCGGCGTTCGAGTCGGCCAGCGTCTGGTTCTGGCAGACGACGCACCGGAGTTCGTTCGCAATCAGCCGGACGCGCGCGTCGAGCGCCGGCGCCGCCTCGCCCTCGGCCGCCACCGGCTGCGCCAGGCACGGCACGGCCGCCACCAGCAGCAGCAGCTGGGCCATGCCGGCCCGCAGCCTCATCGAGCGCTCCCCGGCGCCTGCAACCGCGCGACCAGCGGCAGGATCGTGCCGTGCAACGCCTGCTCGGTGATCGGGCCTACATGCTTGTAGCGCACGATGCCCTGCCGGTCGATCACGAAGGTCTCCGGCACGCCGTAGACGCCGTAGTCGATGCCGGTGCGGCCGTCGGCGTCGAACAGCGTCATCACGTACGGGTTGCCCTCCTTCTCGAGCACCTTCAGTGCCTCGTCGCGGGTGTCCTTGTAGTTGAGGCCATAGACCGGCACCGAGCGATCGCGCGCCAGCGCGAGCAGCGTGACATGCTCTTCGCGGCACGCGACACACCACGAGGCCCACACGTTGAGAAGGACCACCTGACCGCGCAGATCGCTCTGGGTCACCCGCTCGCCGGGCCGCGCCAGCTGTTGCAGCGCAAACGCCGGCGCCGGGCGGCCGACCAACACCGAGGGCAGCAGTTTCGGGTCGCGCCGCAGCCCGAAACCGAGCGCCACGACGAGCAGCGCAAAGACGCCGAGCGGCACGATTGCGCGGATCACGGTCGCGGCCTTCATGGCCGCGCCCCGGCGCCCGGCACCACGGCGCCGACCGGCGCATCGCCGGCGCTGGCGCGCGTCGAGACGGCCTCGAGCCGGCGCTGGCGCGCTGCCGAGTAGCGCCGGTCGAACACGGCGATGGCCCCTCCCAGGGCCATCAGGAGCCAGCCGCCCCAGATCCAGCTCACGAACGGCTTCACGTGCAAGCGGATCGTCCACGCCGTCCGCTCGGGCAGCGCGGTCTCGTCCACGGCATCGCCGAGGGCGACATACAGGTCACGCGAAAAGCCGCTATCGATCGCAGCGACGGTGACAGGCGTCTGCTGCGCGCGGTAGACACGCTTCTCGGGTTGCAAGCGCGTCGTGACGCCTGCGCGTTCAACCGACAACGAACCGATCTGCGCGTCGTAGTTCGGCCCCGCATGCGGGCGCACGCGCTCGAACTGGAAGCGGTAGTCGCCGACGACCGCGACATCGCCCGGCGTCAGCCGCACATCGCGCTCGACCTCATACCCCTTGACCATCGTGACGCCGACGATGAAGGCCGCCACGCCGAGGTGGGCCAGCGTCATGCCGTAGAACGACGCCGGCTGGCGCATCAGGGCGCCGAGCCAACCACGCTTGTCCGCACTCTCGTGCCCGCGTTCGAAGACGGCGTTGAGCGAGGTCGCGACGATCCAGCTCGCCATCAGCAGCCCGCCGGCCGTGCCGAGCGTGAACTTCCCCTGGGCCAGCGGCACCACGATGGCCGAGACCACCGCGACGGCCGCGCTCCAGCGCAACCTCGCGGCCAGCGCCGGCAGCGGGTTGTGGCCCCAGCCGGCCACGGTCGCCACGCCCAGCAGAAACACCAGCGGGGCCATCAACGGCACGAACACGCTGTCGAAGTACGGTGGCCCGACCGAGATCTTGCCGAACCCCAGCACGTCGAGGAGCAGCGGGTACAACGTGCCCAGCAGCACCGTGGCGGCCGCGACCACCAGCAGGACGTTGTTCGCGAGCAGTGCCGACTCGCGCGACACGATGCCGAAGCCCGAGCCGCCGCCGAGCGTCGCGAATCGCCACGCATACAGCGCGAGCGCCGCGCCGACGACGAGCCCGAGGAACAGGAGGATGAAGATTCCGCGCTTCGGGTCGGCCGCGAAGGCATGCACCGACGTCAGCACGCCCGACCGGACCAGGAACGTGCCCAGCAGCGACAGCGAGAACGTCAGGATCGCCAGCAGCACCGTCCAGCTCTTGAACGCGCGCCGGCGCTCGGTGACGGCCAGCGAATGGATGAGCGCGGTGCCGACGAGCCAGGGCATGAACGACGCGTTCTCGACCGGATCCCAGAACCACCAGCCACCCCAGCCGAGAACATAGTAGGCCCAGGCGCTGCCCAGCATGATGCCCACCGTCAGGAAGCACCAGGCCGCCGTCGTCCAGGGCCGGACCCAGCGCGCCCAGGTCGCATCGAGCCGCCCGGTGATCAGCGCGGCGATCGCGAACGCGAACACCACCGAGAACCCCACGTAGCCCATGTAGAGCATCGGCGGGTGAATCACCATGCCGGGGTCCTGCAGCAACGGATTCAGATCGCGCCCTTCGACGGCCGCGGGAACCAGGCGCTCGAAAGGGTCCGAGGCGGCGAGCATGAAGACGATGAAGCCGACCATGACCAACGCCATCGTCGCCAGCACCGCGCCGACCACCGCGTCCGGCAGCGAGCCGCTCAGCCAGCGCACCGCGAATTGCCAGCCGGCGAGCATCAGCACCCACAGCAGCAGCGAGCCCTCGTGCCCGCCCCACACCGCGCAGAGGCGGTAGACCAGCGGGAGCGTGGTGTTCGAGTTCTCGGCGACGTACAGCACCGAAAAGTCGTTGGCGTAGAAGCTGTAGCTCAGGCACGCGAAGGCCCCCAGCACGAGGACGCTCGAGACGACCGCGGCCGATCGGACCAGGCCACCCACGGGCCAGCCCGGATGCCGTGCATGCCGATAGCCCAGCGCGGCCTGCACCAGCGCCACCATCAGCGCGACGATCAGGCAGAGCTGGCCGATCTCCGGGATCACCGCGCGCCCCCGGCCGGCGCCGCGCGGCCCGGTGTCGCCGCGTCGCCGTCCTGGGCGGCGGCGGCGCTCTGGAGCGCGGCGGCCACCGGCGGCGGCATGTAGTTCTCGTCGTGCTTGGCGAGGATCTCGACGGCGGCGAACGTCCCGTCGGCGCGCAGCCGCCCCTGCGCCACCACGCCGCGGTTCTCGCCGAACAGATCCGGCAGCAGGCCGCGATACGTGACCGGCACGGCCTGTGCCTTGTCGGTCACGGTGAAGTTCACGGTCAGGCCGTCGGCCTCCTTGCGCAACGAGCCGGATTGGACGAGCCCCCCAAGGCGAAACGTTGCCGCCGGCGGCGCCTGACCGCTGCGAACCTGCGACGGCGCGTAGAAGAACACCAGGTTCGACCGGAAGGCGTTGAGTGCGAGCGCGGTCGCGGCCGCGAGCCCGGCGAGCCCGAGCGCGGCGATCATGAAGCGGCGACGACGAGGGGTCACGGGGTCTCTTCCGGCTCGGGCGCCGAACCGCGTGGTGCGCGCAGGCTCCACAGGTCCACCGCCACGGCAAGCGCCAGCAGCGCATACGAGCCCCAGACGTACGGGCCGTATCCCGACCAGGCCCACCAGGGCGACGCGATCATCGAATGGCACCTTTGAAAGGCGCCGACGTGGCAGCGCTGCTGCCGGCCCACCGGACCGTGGCCATGGCCGGAACCGCGGCCTCGCGGGAGCGCTCCGCCAGCAGGCGACGCGCACGCGTCAGCGCGACGGCGATCGCATACAGCCACGCGCTGGCGGTCATCAGCAGCAGCCCGGCGAGCATCGTGTGGGCCATCGTCGGAGCCCGGGTCAGGCTGATCGACGCGCCCTGGTGCAGCGTGTTCCACCACTGCACCGAGAAGTAGATCACCGGAACGTTGACGACGCCCACCAGGGCGAGCAGCGCACCGGCACGATCCGCGCGCCGCGGATCCGGGATCGCGCCGTGCAACAGCATCAGGCCGATGTACATGAACATCAGGATCAGCTCGGACGTGAGCCGCGCGTCCCAGACCCAGTAGGTTCCCCAGGTCGGCCGGCCCCACAGCGAGCCGGTCGCGAGCGCGACGAACGTGAACATCGCGCCCGTCGGCGCGAGCGCCCGCACCATCAGGCCGGCCAGGCGAACGTTGAGCACGAGGTAGGCCAGCGCGTAGCCGGCCATCACCACGTAGATGAGCATCGACATCCACGCCGCGGGCACGTGCACGAAGATGATCCGGTAGGCCTCGCCCTGAACCGCATCGGCCGGCGCGATGGCCAGGCCGACGACCAGACCCGCGGCCGCGAGCAGCGCGCTGAGCCACGCCGCCGGCCGCGCGACGCGCCGCGCCAGCGGCTCGAACGTCGCCGGCGACGCGAAGTGGAAGAGCGAGGTCTTCATTCGACGGCCAGCCGCAGCGCCCCGGCGATCGCGGCGGGCGCGAGCACCGCACTCGCGCACAGCAGCGCGCCCAGCAACGACAGGTTGGCGGCGACGTTGCTGCCGCCACACGCGGCGCCGGCGAAGATCAGCACCGGAACGAAGAGCGGCAGCACCAGCGTCGCGAGCAGCGCGGCGCTGCCGTTCATCCGCAGGGTCAAGGCAGCGCCGATGGCGGCCAACAGGGTCAGCGTGGGCGTGCCCAGCAGCAGCGTCGCCTCGACCGCCCCGACCTGCTCCGGGGCCAGCCGGTACGCCAGCGCGATCAGCGGCCCGAGCGCGAGGAGTGGCGCGCAGTAGATCAGCCAGTGGGCCGCGCATCGGGCGAGCACGATCAGCGACAGCGGTTGCGTCGACAGCAGCAACTCCTCCAGCGCGCCCTCGTGCAGTTCGGCACCGAACAACCGCGTCGCCGCCAGAACGACCGACAGCAACGCCGCCATCCAGATCGCCGCCGAGCCGACCGCGCGCAGCAGATCGGTCGACACATCCATTCCGAGGGGCAGCATCGTGGCGACGATCGCGAAGAACGCCAGCGACGCGAACGCCTCGCCGCGGCGCCGCCAGGCCACCACGAACTCGGCGCCCAGTGCGACGCCCAGCGCGGAGGTCGGCCCGCGCCGCGACTCGGCGCTCAATGGAAGGCGCGGGAGGGTTCCAGCCGCAGACATGCGGTGTCTCCACGGTGGGCCGCGAACTCGTCGTGCGCCGCGTACACCACGATGCCGCCACGCGCGAGCTGGGTTGTCATGGCGTCACGCAAGGTGGCGATCCCGTGCCGATCCAGCGCGGCGGAGGGCTCGTCGAGCAGCCAGAGCGGCCGAAAGCTCACGCTCAGGCGCGCCAGCGCAACGCGCCGGCGCTGCCCGGCGGACAGTTCGCGCGCGTGCCGGTGCCAGACCTCGCCCAGCCCCCACGTCCGCGCGGCATCGTCCAGTTCGCCGGGGCGCGCCGCATGCCCCGACAACGCCAGGCTGAGGCGCAGATTCTCGGCGGCGCTCAGATCGTCGCGCAGCGCGGCCCGGTGCCCGATGTAAAGGGTCGACGCGCGGCGCTGGCCGACGCCGTCACCGCCGTCTTCGTCGACCCAGCGGACCGACCCGGCATCCGGCGCGAGCAGCCCCGCCACCGCCTTGAGGAAGGTCGACTTGCCCGAGCCGTTGGGCCCCTCGACGCGCAGCGCCTGACCCGCGCCGAGCGACAGCGACACGTCATCAAACACCGGCCGGCCGCGGCGCGACACGCGCAGGCTGATCACCTCCAGGCTGCCCGGTCTCACGCCTACTGCGCCAGCACCCAGCCCACCAACTTCTTCAGGTCGTCGTCCGGCACGGCCGCGTTGGGCGGCATCGGAATCGTGCCCCAGACGCCCGAGCCACCGGCCTTCACCTTCGCGGCGAGTTTCGCGGCGGCCTCGGTGTTGCCCTTGTACTTGGCGGCAACGTCCTTGTACGACGGACCGATCTTCTTGGCGTCCACGGCGTGGCAGGTGAGGCAGTTGTACTTTTGCGCGAGCGCCGAGGCGTCCTGCGCGGTGGCGACCGAGGGGGCGAGTGCCGCGAACGAGGCGGCGGCGAAGACGGGGATCAAGAAGGTACGCACGGTGTCGGGCTTCCTAAAGCTTGTATTGAAGAAGAACTCCAAAGACCACAGAGTGATAGTTGCGCGGGCCGAGATCGATGAACGTCGCCGGCAGCAGGCCGCCCGCGTTCGACGGGAGCGCGCCCGGGACCAGGCCGGTGTAGTGCCAGTCGTTGATCGCGAGTTGCTCGTAGCGTGCGATGAACCGCCAGCTCAGTTGCTTCGATGCCGGCACCAGCACGCTGCCCTGCAGCGAGTGCAGGCGGTAGGTCATGTTCGGAAAGGCATTGCCGATATCGGGCAACGCCGTGCCCGGCGAGCCGAGAACTGCCCCGCCGGCGTTCGCGTAGCCGTAGCCGATCGCGGTGCTGGAGCGCGTGAACGAGTAGCTCGCGTCGAGAAGGATGCCGCGATTGAAGCTCTTCTTGAGCCCCAGCCCGAGGACATCGGTGCGATCCCGGCTTTGAACACTCCAGCGATCGTCGGTCGGGTAGACGTTGCCACCGTAGTTGGCCGAGCCGTTGATGCCGGCGGCGCTGTCGTTGACGTTGGCCTGGCGGATGCTGCTTCTGTCGTACGAGTAGTACGCATAGCCGGTCGTGCCGTCCGACGGCGACCAGCTCAGATCGAGGTTCAGCGAACTCTGCGTCTGGGCGTCGACGCGCCCGAACTCGGCTCCCCAGTCGATCCACTTCTGCTGCAGCGTGACGCCGACGTCGAGGTCGTCGCGAAGCGAGCGGTTGTAGCGCAGATTGAGAATCTGCTGCTTGCGATCCGACAGGTCGTATTTGCGAAGCTCATCGAGGGTGTGCGGAACGGTGTCGGCCGGGACGCCGGGCAGGCTGCTGGTGTAGAACGCCTCGTAGGGGTTGGAGTTGTAGGCACCGCCGCGCCGGCTGTCGTACTCGTAGCTCGCGCGCACGGTGCCCTCGCCGAACCCGCGCTCGGCGACGCTCAGCTTGAGCTTGTCCTCCCAGGTGCGATCGCGCTCTCGGTAGTGCCGAAGGAAGTTCTCGCGCTCGTACGAGGCCGTCACCGTGGTCTTCGAGCGCACGCGATAGTCGGCCTCCGCCACATAGTTCTGCTGCGTGCCTTCAAACGGGATGGAGCGATAGTGACTGAAGCCCGCCCCGGGTGCATAGAAGCCCGCCTCGCCCGGCACCGCGGTGCCTTGACCGCCGCCCTCGGCGAGGTACCCGTACTGGCCGGTGATGGGGTTGTAGGCGGTGTACTGCGTGTGGTTGCGGGTCTCGTAGTAGCGCGCCTTGGCGCGCACCGTCAGGCGATCGAGCGGTACGGCCGACGCCTGCAGGTTCACCAGCGTGGTGTCGATGCGCGCGTCGGCGGTCTTCTGCGAGAGCGCTCCGGTGGTGTTCCAGTCCGCGTTGTTCCAGGTGAACGGCGCGTTGCCGCCCAGTCCGGTGTTCACCGACGGTGACAGCAGGTTGTCGTTCTGGCGCATGCGGCCGAGCGCGACGCTGGCATCGAAGTGCGCGTTGCGCAGCTCCGGGAAGGCGCGCACGTACTCGGCCTTCACGCTGTACGCCTGGTTGTCGGGTGCCAGCGCCATCTGCCCGAGCTTCAGGTTGGACGATGCCGGATTCGGCGGTCCGAGCGATCCTACGTTGAACGGGTTCTCCCACGTCAGGGCGTTGTTGGCGTTGCGGAACAGCGAGGCCGTGACGCCGACGTTGAACTGCGTCAGCCCGTTCGCGAACTGCATGCCGAACGCCAGATCGTGCGTCTGGTAGTCGATCGGCTCGATCAGCTCGCTGATGCCGCCGACGGTCCCGCCCGGACCGAGCGAGACCGGGAAGAACATCGAGCCGCCCATCGGTCTGGAGCCCTCGCGGCGCTCGTACGTGTAGGACGTGTAGGCCTTCCAGCGATCGCCGACGTCCCAATCGCCACGCAGGCCGGCGCGGTTGCGCTGCACCTTGAACGTGTACGGCGCGCCGTCCTTGGCCGCGGCGTCGACCGCGGTGAGCGCGCTGTTGCCGGGCGTCAGCGCCGGCGGAAGCGAGAGGTACGTCGACCCGGCGCCGCGAAAGTAGGTGGTGCCCTCGCCGAGCGCGTGCGGGATCTGATTGACGAAGGCCTTGACCTTGAAGTCGTTGTACTTGCCGAACTCGAGCCCGTAGAACTGGTCGCGCCGACCGACGTCCGAGCCGATGAAATTCAGGTACGACGCGGTGTCCGGCCGCTCGGCCGTGACGCCGAACCAGTTCAGCGTCGGGCCGTTGTGCCAGTCGCGGTACTGTCGGAACAGCGGGTTGTCCTCGTTGGCGCCCTTGCCCCAGAACCCGGCTTCAAACGAGAGGTTGTAGAGCCAACCGGCGTCGGTCTTGTTCGCAGCCGGGTACGCCGGCGGCACCTGATAGTGCAGCCCGGTCGGTGTGTGCGATCCGCCCGGGCGGAACGTGCCGACCGCTTGCTGACCGGGCGCGACCGTCGGGTCCTGCCCGGTGGGATTCGCGCCGTTGCCGAGCAGCGTGTCCACGCCCTGGGCCGAATCGGCCCAGGCCGGCATGCCGAGACACAGCCCGACCACCCCGGCGCCCAGGCGGAGCCTCCGGCGGGTTGGCCTGGGGCGGGGATGCCGTTGATGCCGGTGCGTCATGGTGGGGCTCCTCAGCGGTGGAACTTCGCGCCATTGGGGCTGTTGCTGCCGTGGATCTGCGTATGGCAGTTCTGGCAACTCCGGGCGAGCAGACGCTCGTTGATGTTCTCGATCTTCCCGCCGGGCAGCTGACCGGCCACGAACAGATCATTCGGATGACGCGTGGCGGTGTGGCACTGCTGGCACAACTGCGGGCGCGACACCGCCAGCAGCTTGTCCTGGTTGGAGCCGTGCGGCGTGTGGCAGTTGAGGCAGCTCTCGCGAACCGGCGCATGCTCCCAGAGGAACGGGCCGCGCTTTTCCGCGTGGCAGGTGTAGCACAGCGCGTTGACCGAGTCGGCCTTCAGCAGCGGCCTGGTGATGGAGCCGTGCGGGTTGTGGCAGTCCTCGCACGACATCTTCCCTTCCGGCAACGGCATGTGCGAGCGCTTGCGGAACTCGGCGCGCTGCTGCTGATGGCACGAATAGCAGGTCTCGGAGATCGACGCGTTCTTGAGCAGGCCGGTCGCCGAGAACTTGGCCATCGGGTTGTGGCAGTCGCTGCACGACAGGTCTTGGCGGGCGTGCACCGACCCGGCCCAGTGGATCCGCTGCCCGCCGGTGTGGCACGTCAGGCACTGCTGGTTCTGCGTCGCGATCGGGGTGCCCCACTCGCGCGTGAAGCTGATCAGGCCGTTGTGGTCCGACGCGTTCTCCAGGTGCTTGGAGCCCGGCCCGTGGCACGTCTCGCAGACCTGCTTCTCGCCCTGCGTCTTCGGGTTGAGCTTGAGGGCCTTGAAATGGGCGGTGTGCGCGAAGTTCCCGCTCTCGCCGGCGTGGCAACTGAGGCAGACCTGCTCGCCGACGTAGACGGCCGCTGCGGATGCTGCTGCCGCCGGCGCCGGCGCGGGCGCGGGCGCAGAAGCCGCCTGCGCCGCGGCCAGCGTGGTCGCGACGGCCATCAGCAAGCCGCTGCCGACGCCAAAGCAGCGTGCCGCGATCTCGCTGGCCCACCATCCCGAGCGCCCGACTTCTGTTGTGCGCATCACTGTGTTTCCCTCCCCGACTCCGCACCGGCCGAACTCCGACATTCGCGTGTCGTTCGTGCATCAGTCAGCTGATAGTCACGCTACACCGAAATGATCGTTCCGGAAATCGGGTCCTACTCCGTTCTCCTGCCGCAGACTAGGGACACGAGCACAGGCTGAGTAGTCCGAAAATCGGATTGCACTCGTCCAGTCGTCGAAGGAATGGCCGCGGCGCGCCCAGGTTCACATCGCCTCGGCGCGCTTGACAACCATCACCGCGGCGGCGGAGCGACTCACCACCGCCGTCGCGACCGACCCGAGCGCGCCGCGGGCCGGTGCGTCCTGGCCGTGCGCACCAAGCACGACGAGATCGCAGCCGCTGCGCTCGGCGATGTCGACGATCAGGTGCGCCGGGTCGCCGTGGCCGATCTCGACCTCGAACGTGACGCCGGCCGCGCGCAGCAGCGCCTGCGCCGGCTCGATCACATGCGCCGCCGCGGCCTCGCTGACCTGCTCGATCACCCCGGCATCGTGCGCGACGACCACCTCGTACAGCGAGGCCGGCTCCTGCACGTTGACGAGCAGCACGTCCGCGCGCAGCCCCGCGTGCAGCAGCGTAAGCACGCGGCGCACCGCATCGAGCGAGGCTTCGGATCCGTCGACCGGCAGCATGATCTTCATTCGCGTCTCCTTCGTGGGCAGGCGCCCAGCATACGGCCGGCAGCGCGCGCCGATCCCGGCGACACTGGCCGCCTCGTCGCCACCACCACTTGCGAGCGCCTTGGACACCCTGATCCGCCTGATCGCCGAGTTCGGCCTGCTGTTCGTGTTCGCGAACATCCTGCTGCAGCAACTCGGCGCGCCGGTGCCCGGCTACCCGTCGCTGCTGCTGACCGGCGCGCTGGCGGCGCGCGGCCAGCTCGACATCGGCGCGCTGCTCGGCACCGCGGTCGTCGCGTGCCTGGTGGCCGACACGGTCTGGTACGCGATCGGCCGCTGGAACGGCCGGCGCGTGCTGCGCACGCTGTGCCGCATCTCGCTCTCGCCCGACGGCTGCGTGCGCCAGACCGAATCGATCTTCACGCGCTTCGGCGCGCCGTCGCTGCTGGTGGCGAAGTTCGTGCCCGGGTTCGCGTCGGTGGCGACCGCGCTGGCCGGCGCGATGCACCTGTCGCGCGGCGCGTTCTTGCTGTTCGACGGGCTCGGCGCGTTGCTCTGGTGCGGCGTCGGTCTCGGCCTGGGCTGGCTGTTCGCGCCGGCGATCGACAGCGTCATCGACACGCTCGCGCGCTTCGGCCAATGGGGCTTGATCGTGCTCGCGGTGGCGATCGCGTTGTTCGTCGCCGCGAAGTGGTGGCAGCGGCACCGCTTCAACGTGCAGCTGCGGATGGCACGCGTCAGCGTCGAGGCGCTCGGCACGATGCTCGACGGCGGCGAGCGGCCGCTGATCGTCGACGTGCGCTCGAGCGCCTCGCAGGCCGAGGGCCGCATCCCCGGATCGATCACGTTCGCCGGCGACGTGCTCGCGCCGGAGCTGGCCGCCTACCCGCGCAACGCGCCGATCGTCGTCTACTGCGCGTGCCCGAACGATGCGTCGGCGGTGCTCGCCGCGCGGCGCCTGCTCGAGCGCGGCTACCGCGACGTGCGCCCGCTCGCCGGCGGCATCGACGCCTGGACGGCGGCCGGCCGCGCGCTCGAAGCCGCCTGAGCGCCGCGGCTCAATCCGCGAGCAGCCGCATCAGCGTGCCGGCATTGCGCTGGCCCTGGTCTTCCATGTTGTTGTTGAACACGACATGGGTGGTGCGCACGCGCTCGGCCAGGCGCTTGATCTCGGCGGCGAGCGCGGCCAGTTCGTCGTCGCCGTAGTCGTAGTTGAAGCGCTCCGACGAGTCGACCGCGCCCTTGAGGTTCCAGGTCTGCGCATTGCGGCCGTGCAGGCGCACCAGCGCGAACGCCGGATGCGTCGCCTCCCACACCGCCGGCACGCTGTTGGCGAAGCCTTGCGGGCCGTCGACCACCGTGTGCACGACGCCGAGCTCGCGCTCGAACGCGAGCGTCGAGGCGCCTGCGGCCGGCCCGTCGAACCAGCTCCGGTGCCGGAACTCGACGCTCAGCGTGTGGCCCGCCATGCGCTCGACGCAGCGTCGTACGAGCGCGTGCCCGGCCGCATCGCGCAGCACCCACGGCGCGAACTGGAAGTGCACCAGCGCGAGCCGGCCGGCCGCGCGCAGCGGCACCAGCGCCTCGATGAAGCGGCGCCAGAGTTCATCGACGATCGCGCCCGGCATGTCGCGCTCGTACAGCATCTTTTTCGGCGACGCCGGCAGCGCCTCGCGCAGGTCGCGGTGCAGCACCGTCGGCGAGGTCTGGTGCCCGGTGAAGAGGCGAAACGCCTTGACGTTCATCGTGAAGTCGTCGGGCGTGCGCTCGGCCCACAGCTGCGCGGTCGCCGCGCTCGGCACCGCGTAGTAGCTCGAATCGACCTCGACCAGCGGGAAGCGCGACGCGTAGTAGCGCAGCCGCGCCTCGGCGCTGGTGACGCCGGGCGGATAGAAACGCGCGCTGTCGACCAGGCTCTTGCTGGACCACGACGCGGTGCCGACGAGGATGGGCATGTCAGGCGTGATGTCAGGCGACGGCGGGTTTCGAGACGAGGCTGGATGCAATTACAGTATGCCCATGTCCACGCCCGCGCGCCACGACCCGTTCGCGCAGCTCAACGAGCAGCAGCGTTCCGCGGTCGAACACGGCAGCGGGCCGCTGCTGGTGATCGCCGGTGCCGGCACCGGCAAGACGATGACGCTGGCCGCGCGCGTGGCGCGGCTGGTGCTGGCGGGCGCCGATCCGCAGCGCATCCTGCTGCTGACGTTCTCGCGCCGCGCCGCGACCGAGATGCAGCGCCGCGTCGGGCGCATGCTGCACCAAGCGCTCGGCTTCGGCGCGACGCAGCAGGCGCCGCGGCTGGCGTGGTCGGGCACGTTCCACGGTGTCGCGGCGCGGCTGCTGCGCGAGTACGCGGTGACGATCGGCCTGGCGCCGCACTTCACGATCCAGGACCGTGCCGATTCCGAAGACCTGCTCGGCCTGGCGCGCCACGCGCTGAAGTTCAGCGCCGCGCGCCAGCGCTTCCCGCTGAAGGCGACATGCCTGGCGATCTACTCGCGCGTGCTCAACACGCGCCGCCCGCTCACCGAGGTGCTGCGCGACAGCTTCCCGTGGTGCGCGGCGTGGGAGGCCGAACTGAAGCGCCTGTTCCAGGCCTACACCGCCGAGAAGCAGGCGCAGGCCGTGCTCGACTACGACGACCTGCTGCTCTACTGGGCCGAGGCGATGACCGAGCCGGCGTTCGCGCGGCATCTGTCGGCGCGCTTCGACCACGTGCTCGTCGACGAGTACCAGGACACCAACCGCGTGCAGGCCGAGATCCTGCATGCGCTCAAGCCCGACGGCCGCGGCCTCATGGTGGTCGGCGACGACGCGCAGTCGATCTACTCGTTCCGCGCCGCCGAGGTCGGCAACATCCTCGAGTTCCCGGCGCGCTTCACGCCGCCGGCGCACGTGATCACGCTCGAGCGCAACTACCGCTCGACCCAGCCGATCCTCGAGGCGAGCAACGGCGTGATCGCGCTGGCCGGGCACGGCTTCGGCAAGCGGCTGTGGAGCGACGCCGCGGCGTCGCAGCGGCCGTCGCTCGTCACGGTCGCCGACGAGTCGGCGCAGGCCGACTGGGTCGCCGACCGGGTGCTGCGGCACCGCGAGGGCGGCATCGCGCTGACGTCGCAGGCCGTGCTGTTTCGCAGCGCGCACCACAGCGCCGCGCTCGAGCTCGAGCTGACGCGGCGCGGGATCCCGTTCGTCAAGTTCGGCGGTCTGAAATTCCTCGAGGCGGCGCATGTGAAGGATCTGCTGTCGGTGCTGCGCTGGGCGCAGAACCCGCGGCACCGGATGGCCGGGCTGCGCGTCGCGCAACTCGTGGCCGGGATCGGCATCGCGACCGCGAAGCGGGTGCTC
>DATMIN010000432.1:0-23144 GCA_035554275.1 Burkholderiaceae bacterium | reverse complement strand
ATACTTCTCGCCCGAGGGCATGCCTTCGGGGTTCTTCTGCACCACCTTGCGCCAGTCGTCGACCCAGCCGATCGCGCCGAAGCCGAGCGTCACGACCATCACGATCCAGACGAAGCGGTTGCTCCAGTCGAACCACAGCAGGGTGGACACGCCGATCGCGATCAGGATCAGCACGCCGCCCATCGTCGGCGTGCCGCCCTTGGCGATATGCGACTCGACGCCGTAAGCGCGCACCGGCTGGCCGATCTTCAGCGACGTGAGCCGCGCGATCACCCACGGCCCGAACGCGAGACCGATCAGCAGCGCCGTCAGCGCCGCCATCACCGCGCGGAACGTCAGGTACTGGAACACGCGGAACACGCCGAACTGCGGCGAGAGCGTCTGCAGCCAGTCGGCCAGGCTAATGAGCATGCGCGCCTCCGGGGCCAGGCGTGCCGAGCAGCGCCGCGACGACCTGCTCGGTGCGCATGAAGCGCGAGCCCTTGACCAGCACCGCGGCGCAGGCCGGCGCCTCGGGCAGCGCGGCGAGCAGCTCGGCGACGCTCTCGAAGTGGCGCGCGCTGCCGAACGCCGCGGCGGCGTGCGTGCTCGCGGCGCCGACCGCCCACAGCGCATCGATGCCGCGCGCCTTCGCGAACGCGCCGACCTCGCGGTGGAACGCCGGCCCGCGGTCGCCGACCTCGCCCATGTCGCCGAGCACGAGCCAGCGCGGGCCCGGCAGCGACGCCAGCACCTCGATCGCGGCGCGCACCGAATCCGGGTTCGCGTTGTAGCTGTCGTCGATCAGCGTGACCGCGCGGCCGTCGCGCTCGAAGCGCTTCACCTGCGAGCGGCCGGCGACCGGCGCGAACGCTTCGAGCCCGCGCCCGATCGCCTCGAGCGGGCAGCCGGCGGCGAGCGCGCAGGCCGCGGCGGCGAGCGCGTTCTTGACGTTGTGCCAGCCGGCGACCTGCAGCGCGAGCGTGATCGCACCGGCCGGCGTGTGCAGCAGCATCGCCCAGTGCGGCTGCGCGGCGCCGCCCGCGGCGGCCGGCTCGACCCACTCGGCGTGGCAGGTGACGTCGGCCTCGCCGACGAGCGCGAAGGTCAGCGTCGGGCGGTTGCCGGCGAGCGTCTGCCAGACGTGCGCGTGCGCGTCGTCGCACGGGAACACCGCGGTGCCCGAGGCGCCGAGCGCCGCGATCGCCGCGCCGTTCTCGTGCGCGACCGCCTCGACGCTGGCCATGAACTCCTGGTGCTCGCGCTGTGCGTTGTTGACGAGCGCGACCGTCGGCGCGGCCAGCGCGGCCAGTGCGGCGATCTCGCCCGGATGATTCATGCCGAGTTCGACGACCGCGGCGCGATGCCGCGCGTGCGCATCGTCGCGCAGCCGCAGCAAGGTCAGCGGCACGCCGATGTGGTTGTTGAGATTGCCCGCGGTCGCCAGGGCCGCGTCGCCGAGCCAGGCGCGCAGGATCGCCGCGATCATCTGCGTCACGGTGGTCTTGCCGTTGCTGCCGGTGACCGCGATCAGCGGCAGGTCGAAGCGGCGGCGCCAGCCACGCGCGAGATCGGTCAGTGCGCGCTGCGCATCGTCGATCTGCAGGCCCGGCAGGCCGGCCGCTTCGATGCCGCGCTCGGCCAGCGCCGCGGCCGCGCCGCTTGCCTTGGCTTGCGCGAGAAAGTCGTGTGCATCGAAGCGCTCGCCCTTCAACGCGACGAACAGGTCGCCGGCCCGAAGGCTGCGCGTGTCGGTGTGCACGCGCTGCAGCACGGTCGATCCGTCGCCGACCAGCGTCGCGCCCGGCAGCATCGCGTGAGCCTCGGCAAGCGTCATCATCACGCGGCACGCTCCGCACGTTCGCGCAGCGCGCGCGCCGCTTCGGCAAGATCGGAGAACGGGTGCTTGACGCCCGCGATCTCCTGGTAGTCCTCGTGGCCCTTGCCGGCGATCAGCACCACGTCGCGCGCATCGGCGCGGCGCACCGCGTGCGCGATCGCGGCGCGCCGATCCTCGATCACGCGCACATGCTCCTGCGAGCCGACCAAGAAGACGCCGGGCCGCCCCAAGTCTTCTTGACCCCCTCGGGGGGCGGCCGCCGCATCGCGGCGACCGGGGGGCTCCGTCAGCCCGGCGACGATCTGCAGCACGATGAACGCCGGCGCCTCGCCGCGCGGGTTGTCGCTGGTGACCACGACCTGCTGCGCGAGGCGCTGCGCGATCGCGCCCATCAGCGGGCGCTTGGTCGCGTCGCGGTTGCCGCCGCAGCCGAACACGCACCAGAGCGCGCCGCCGCGCTCGGCGGCGAACGGCTGCAGCGCGAGCAGCGCCTTCTCGAGCGCGTCGGGCGTGTGCGCATAGTCGACGACGACCTGCGGCAGCGACGCGCCAGCGTCGCCCTCGACCGCGATGCGCTCCATGCGGCCCGGCACCGCGCTGAGGCCGGCGCACGCCGCGGCGGCGTCGGCGAGCGGCACGCCGCAGGCGCGCAGGCCGCCGATGGTGGCGAGCAGGTTGCCGACGTTGTAGTCGCCGATCATCCGCGTGCGCACGACGGCGCGCTCGGCGCCCTCGTGCAGCTCGAAGCCGAGGCCGCCGCCGTGGTAGCCGATCGCGCTGGCGCGCAGGCGCGCGTCGCGGCGTGTCGAGTACGTCCACAGCTCGAGCGCGGTGTCCTGCAGCGAACGCGCGAGGCGCGCGCCCTGCGGATCGTCGACGTTGACGACCGCGGCGCGCAGCCCCGGCCACGCGAACAGGCGCGCCTTGGCGTCCCAGTACGCGTCCATCGAGCCGTGGTAATCGAGGTGGTCCTGCGTGAAGTTGGTGAACAGCGCGACGTCGATCGCGGTGCCGGCGAGGCGGTGTTCGGCGATGCCGATCGAGGTGGCCTCGATCGCGCAGGCCGCCAGGCCCGAATCGACGAAGCGCTTGAAACCGGCCTGCACCGTGACCGCGTCCGGCGTGGTCATGCCGGTGAACGCCATCGCCGACTCGGCGCCGTCGCGCGGCGGCTCGCCCCCCGCCGCGCGGGCGCGCGGCGGCTCCCCAATACCGAGTGTTCCGATCACGCCGCAGCGCCGGCCGAGCGCGCCGAGCGCCTGCGCGAGCCACCAGGTCGTCGAGGTCTTGCCATTGGTGCCGGTCACCGCGACCACCGCGAGCCGCTCGCTCGGTGCGCCCCAGAAGTCGCTCGCGACCAGGCCGGCGCGCGCCTTCAGGCCGTGCAGCGTCGCGACCGACGCGGTGTCGAGCGCATCGAACGCGGCCGCGCCGTCGGCCTCGACGAGACACGCGATCGCGCCGGCCGCGAGCGCCTGCGGCACGAAGCGGCGGCCGTCGACGGCGTGGCCTGGCCAGGCGAGGAACGCGTCGCCGGCCGTGATGCGCCGGCTGTCGGTCGAAAGGCCGCGCACGCCGCGCTGCGCGAGCCAGCCCGCCGCGTCGGTGGTCGTCGCGAGTTCGGTCGCGGCCATCAGAAACTCTCCTCCTCGGCCGGCACATCCTTCGTGACGATCTGCGTCTTCACGTCGAGGTCGGGCTGCACGTTGAGCGTGCGCAGCGTCTGCTGCACCAGGTCGCTGAACACCGGCGCGGCGACGTCGCCGCCGTACCACTTGCCGGCGCTCGGCTCGTCGACCATCACCGCGACGATGATGCGCGGGTTCGCGATCGGCGCGATGCCGACGAACCACGCGCGGTACTTCTTCGTCGCGTAGCCCTTGCCTTCCTGCTTGTACGCGGTGCCCGACTTGCCGCCGACCGAGTAGCCGATCGTCTGCGCCTTCGGCGCGGTGCCGCCCGGGCCGGTGACGAGCGAGAGCATCTCGCGGATCGTCTTCGCGGTCGCCGGCGAGATCACGCGCAGCCCGTCGACCTTGGCGTCGTCGCCCTGCGCCGCGCTCTTCGTCAACGTGACCGGGATCATCTCGCCATCGTGCGCGAACACGGTGTACGCGTGCGCGATCTGGAACAGCGAGGCCGACAGGCCGTAGCCGTAGCTCATCGTCGCCTGCTCGATCGGCTTCCAGGTCTTGTACGGGCGCAGCCGCCCGGTCACGGCGCCGGGGAAGCCGAGCTGCGGCTTCTGGCCGAAGCCGGCCTCGGTGTACAGCTCCCACAGCTCGCGCGGCTGGAACATCAGGCCCATTCGCATCGCGCCGATGTTGCTCGACTTCTGGATCACCTGCGCCACGGTCAGGTCGCCGTGCGGGTGCGAGTCGCTGATCACGAAGCCGCCCATCGAGATGCGGCCCGGCGCGGTGTGGATGATCGTGTCGGGCTTGACGCGCCCGGTCTCGAGCGCCCACGCGGCGATGAACGGCTTGACGGTCGAGCCGGGCTCGAAGGTGTCGGTCAGCGCCCGGTTGCGCAGCTGCGCACCGGTCAGGTTCTTGCGGTCGCCCGGCGTGTAGCTCGGGAAGTTCGCGAGCGCCAGCACCTCGCCGCTGCGCGCGTCGAGCACGACGACGCTGCCGGCCTTGGCCTTGTTCTCGGCGACGGCGTCGCGGATGCGCTGATAGGCGAAGAACTGAACCTTCGAGTCGATGCTCAGGTCGATGTCGCGGCCGTCGACCGGCGCGACGCTGTCGCCGATGTCTTCGACCACGCGGCCGAGCCGGTCCTTGATGACGCGGCGCGTGCCGTTGCGGCCGAACAGGTCTTTCTCGTGCGCGAGCTCGATGCCTTCCTGGCCGTGGTCTTCGACGTTGGTGAAGCCGACCACGTGCGTCGCCGCCTCGCCCTCGGGATACTTGCGCTTGTACTCGCGCACCTGGTGGATGCCCTTCAGGTTCAGCGCGAGCACGCGCTTGGCCACATCGTCGTCGGCCTGGCGGCGCAGCCAGACGAAGTTCGGGTTGTCGTCGAGCCGGTCGGCGAGCTCCTTCGGCGTCATGCCGAGCAGGCCCGCGAGCTGCCTGCGCTGCGCCGGGTCGGCGTCGATGTCCTTCGGGATCGCCCACAGCGACGGCGCCGGAATGCTCGACGCCAGAATCAGCCCGTTGCGGTCGAGGATGCGGCCGCGGCTGGCCGGCAATTCGAGCGTGCGCGCATAGCGGATCTCGCCCTGACGCTGGAAGAAGCCGGTGCCGATCACCTGCACGTACAGCGCGCGGCCGAGCAGCCCACAGAAACTCAGGCCGACGACCGCGACCAGGAACTTCGAGCGCCATGGCGGCGTCTTCGACGCGAGCAGCGGGCTGGTCGAGTAGGTCACATTGCGCACGCTGACCGCGCCGCTGCGGGTGCCGCTGCGCTTGCCCGCGACCGGCTGGCCGGCGCCCTTCCTGGTAAACATTTCGCCCAGGCTCATGGGGTGCTCCCTGCCGCGGCGCTCGCGGCGGCGCGTCCGATGTATTGCGTGACCGTCGGCGACGCGGTGCGCATCGAGAGCTTGTCGCGCGCGGTGCGCTCGACGCGCAGCGGCGTGGCCTGCGATTGCTTGTCGGACTTCAGGCGCTCGAACTCGTTGTCGAGCAGCCGCTCCTCGTTGCGCGCGCGGTCGAGTTCGGCGAACAGGCGGCGCGACTCGTGCGACACGCGCACCAGATAGATCGCGCTGCCGATCAGCGCGATGAGCAGCAGCACGTTCAGTCGCGTCATGCGTCGACCCCCAGCCGCTCGGCCACGCGCATCACCGCCGAGCGCGCACGCGGATTCGCGCGCAGCTCGCCCTCGCCGGGCTTGACGCGCCCGAGCGCGCGCAGCCGCATCGCCGGCGGCGCCGCGAACGGTGCGCGGTGATCGAACGCCGGCTTGCTCTCGCGTGCGATGAAGGTCTTGACGATCCGGTCTTCGAGCGAGTGGAAGCTGATCACCACCAGCCGCCCGCCGGGCGCGAGCAGGCCGAGCGCGGCGCTCAGGCCTTGTTCGAGCTCCTCAAGCTCGGCGTTGACGAAAATCCGAAGAGCTTGAAATGTGCGCGTTGCAGGGTTCTGGCCCGCTTCGCGGGTCTTGACCGCACCAGCCACGACGCCGGAAAGCTCGCCTGTGGTTCGAACAGGGTTCCCGCTTTCGCGCCGAGCAACAAGCGCCTTTGCAACCTGTAGAGCAAACCGTTCTTCGCCGTAATCACGTATCACCTCCGTCATTTGGCGCACGTCGGCGCGGGCCAGGAAATCTGCCGCGCTCTCGCCGCGGGTGGGGTCCATGCGCATGTCGAGCGGGCCGTCGAAGCGGAAGCTGAAGCCGCGCGCCGGGTCGTCGATCTGCGGGGATGAAACACCCAGGTCGAGCAGCACGCCGTCGAGGCGCGATACGCCGAGCGCCGCCAGCGTGGGCACCATCTGCGCGAACGAGGTGTGGTGGATCGAAAAGCGCGGGTCGCCGGCCTGCATCGCGACGGCCGCGGCGACGGCCTGCGGGTCGCGGTCGATCGCGATCAGCCGGCCCTGCGCCGACAGCCGCGACAGCAGCAGCCGCGAGTGGCCGCCGCGGCCGTAGGTGCCGTCGAGGTAGACGCCGTCGGGCGTGGTCACGAGCGCGTCCACGGCTTCGTCGAGCAGCACGGTGGTGTGCGCATGGTCGCTCGGCAGGTCCATCGGCGGGCGGGAGACGGGAGGATGACGATGGAAGGGCGCGCGGGGAACGCTCAGAAGCTGAAGCTCTTGAGCGATTCGGGCATCTCGGACTGCATCACCTGCGTCTCGTGGGCCGCGTACCTCGCAGCGTCCCACAGCTCGAGGTGGCTGCCCATGCCGAGCAGCATCACGTCGCGCACCAGGCCGGCCGCGAGGCGCAGCTCGGGCGCGATCAGCACGCGGCTGGAGCCGTCGATGTCGACGTCCATTGCGTTGCCGAGGAACACGCGCTTCCAGCCCTCGGCCTCCATCGGCAGCGCCGCGATGCGGTCACGGAAGATCTCCCACGCCGGGCGCGGGAACACCATCAGCGAGCCGACCGGGTGCTTCGTGACCGTCAGCTGGTTCACGCCCATCGCGTTCAACAGCTCGCGGTGACGGGCCGGCACGGCGATTCGCCCCTTGCCGTCCAACGTCAGGGCCGCGGGCCCTTGAAACACAATGTTTGCCACAAATATCCAAGAAAGTGCACTTTCTGCCACTTTATCGGATGACGCCCCTCAGGTCAACGGCTTTGCGCTGGAAAAATCAATGGAATCAAAGACTTAGGAGCGATTTGAAACTCTCTGCTTTTGTAGGAAATCTCCTTCAAAAACAAAGACCTGCGCCAGGCAATGAAAGTGATGGGTGAGATGCCGTGGGGTCGGATCGGCGCGTGGTGGCCAGAGGCTTCGGCTGCCAAGTGACACCGCCCCGACCAGGCCGAAGCCTGATCGGGGCGCGCGTTTCTCCCAACCATCACGGCAAGCTCGTTGCCGCGCTGAAGAAGAAGGATCAGCGGCGGCGGCGAAAGCGCTGAGCGCCGACACTCAGGGGGCGGCCGGCTTCATCGTCTCGGCCGGCGTGCTGGTGGCGGTCGACGGAGGGGTCGCGTCGCACGAACGCTGGAGCGCCGGCGCGGCGTCGCAAACAAGACGCAAGGGGCGTGTGCGCGCCGTGCTGGCGCCGACGCGATGAGTCAGCGGCAGGCATCGGCGTGCTCATCGAGCCGTCCTGTCGAAACCGTAAAGTGTCGCCGGGTTGTCGACGAGAACGGCTCGCTGCGCCTCGGGTGCAGGAACCCACAAGGCCAGCGTATCCAAGAGGTCGTCAACGCCCATCATCGTCTTCCAATGGGCCACGTGCGGCCAGTCTGAGCCCCACACGCATCGCGTCGGCGCGACATCGAACAGGCACTGGGCGTACGGCACGGTGTCTTCATAGAGCGCCCCCCCTGCCGACAGCCGATAGGCCCCGGAAAGCTTGACCCATCCGCCATCTCTGACCAACCCGACGAGCGTCTGGAAGCGTGCGTCGGAGAGCGGAACCTCCGCGACCGGGAAGTGCCCCATGTGATCGACGACATACGGGACCGGCAGGGCAGCGATCGCCGGCGCCAGCTCGGGCAGCCGCCTCACGTCGAGGAGGAATTGGAGGTGCCAGCCCATCTCGCGCGCCAGTGCTCCGTATTCGCGCAGCTGGCTGAAGTCGATGCCGCCGCCATAGAGATCGTTGAGCCGAAGCCCGCGGACTCCGGCACCCTTTGCCGCGGCATAGGCGCTTTCCGGCAGGCCCAGGGGCATCACTGCGATGCCGCGCAGGCGGCTGCGATTGCGCGACAAGGTCTGCACCAGCAGTCGGTTGTCCGTGCCGTGCACGCTCACTTGAATGAGCACGCCGTAGGTCATGCTCGTCGCGTCCAGCATCGCCAGGTAGCTCTTGGGGGCGGCCGGCGGGGGCGTGAACGACCGCTGCGGCACGAACGGGTACTCGGGCGGGGAGCCTATGACATGGGCGTGGCAGTCGACTGCCCCCGCCGGTACCAGCAGCCGGGAAGAGCGGCGTTGCTCCGCGGGCGGTGCGGGGCAAGGCGGCGGCACTGAATCTTGCATTGAAGTCTCCAAACCTTGTGATAGGACTGCCTCGCATTGCCGCGAGGTCCGTGGCTAACGTTTCGGCGCCGCACCACCAACAATCGCGGCGACGCGTTCCGCAATCGCCATCGAAGCCGTCAACCCGGGCGATTCGATTCCGAACAGTTGAACGACCCCGCGGCAGCCGTGAACGCCGGGCCCGTCGATGCGGAAATCGAGCGCATGCTGGCCCGGGCCGCTCAGCTTGGGCCTGACGCCGGAGTACGTGGGGCTCAGTGCGCCGTCGCGCAGTTGGGGCCAGTAGCGTCGGATCGCGCCGTAAAACGACTCGGCTCGGCGCTCGTCGACCGCGTAGTCGATCGACCCGGGCTCGATCCCCCTCGGCAACCACTCCACATCCGGCCCGAACTTGGCCTGACCGCCGAGATCGATCGTGCAGTGGACTCCAAGACCACCGTCGGCGGGGAGCGGATAGACCAAGCGAGAGAACGGCGAGCGACCGGCGAGCGAGAAGTAGTGGCCTTTCGCAAGCCACTGCTGCGGAATGTGCGCCGGCGGAAACCCTTCGATCGACCTGGCAACCTGCTGCGCGAAGAGGCCGGCGCAGTTCACGATCCAGTCGGTCTGAAGTTCATACGAAGCGTCGCCGTCGGTTCTGGCGATCCAGGCGGAGCCCGTCGGGGTCGCGCCGGCAAACGCCGATGCCACCGCGAGTAGCGCGCCGTCCGCTTCGGCATCGGCCAACAGGGCCGTCATCAATTCATGGCTGTCGACGATCCCGCTCGACGGGGAAAAGAGCGCCCCCGTGCAGTGAAGCTCCGGCTCGAGTTCGCGTGCCGCCTCGGCGCTCAGCCAGACCAAGTCCGACACGCCGTTCGCCCGCGCCCGTTCGTCGATCCCGCGGAGCCGGTCGACATCCTGTGCGCTGGTGGCCACAACGAGCTTGCCCGAGCGTTTGAACGCAACGCCACGAGCCGAGCAGAACTCGTAGAGCAAGTGCTTTCCGCGCACGCAGCACTCCGCCTTGAGGCTGTGGGCGTCGTAGTAGATGCCGGCGTGCACGACTTCGCTGTTGCGCGACGAGATTCCGGAGCCGATGCCTGGCGCGTGCTCGACAACGATCACCTCCCGCCCCGTGGCGGCGATCGCTCTCGCAACGGCCAGACCCACGACACCCGCGCCGACGATGATGCAGTCGACCCGGTCCATCAGCGCAACACCCACTTGGCGAACTGGCTCGTCTCGTGTTGCAGCATGGGGCGCTCTTGTCTCTTGGGGTGTATTCGTATCGGCCACGTGGCGGGATTCGGTCCAGTCGCCGACCAAGGATGGCGTCGCGCACCTGGCGTCGCGGCCACGGGGCTTGAAGTGCGGGAAGGCCCTAGCAGGCAGCAGCTTGACAGCCGAGGCCGGGCACCCCTACCATCATAAACAAAACTATTGACAATCTTATTGACCTATCGACGGGGTTGTCAAGATCTGGCTAACACCTGCTCGCCACGCGGCGACAGCCGGGCCAGACCCACGGAGACATGCACAGATGGCAAGCACGGAACAGGCGGTTCCCGCCCCGGCGAAACGGGGAGAGGCGGTCGATGTCCTCATCATCGGTGCCGGCCCGTCGGGCTCGGTCGCGGCGAAGCACTTGTCCGCGGCCGGCTTCTCGGTCGTGACGCTGGAGCAAGGCCACTGGCCCGACGCCAACAACTTTCCCGGCAGGGGCGCGGAGTACGAACTCGTCAGCCAGAAACAGTGGCACCCCAATCCGAACGTCCGAGATCTGCCCCGCGACTATCCGATCAACACCGGCAGCTCCGACATCAACCCCTTGATGTTTGCAGGCGTCGGCGGCTCGACCACGCTGTACGCAGGCCACTGGACGCCGTTTCTGCCGTCCGACTTCCGCGTCAGGACGCTCGACGGAATCGCCGACGACTGGCCGTTCACCTACGAGGACTTGCTGCCCTACCTCGAAGAGATCGAACGCGAGGTCGGCGTGTCGGGCCTGCCGGGCAACCCGGCCTACCCGCCCCAGAGCGCGTTTCCAACGCCGCCGCTTCCGATCGGGAAAGTGGGCCGCAAGGCCGCCGAGGGATTCGACAAGCTCGGCTGGCACTGGTGGCCGGGGACGAACGCCATCCCTTCCGTGCCCTACAACGGGCTCAATGCCTGCGTGCGCCGCGGCACCTGCATGACGGGCTGCCCTGAAGGGGCGAAGTCGACCTCGGACATCACGTACTGGCCGCAGGCGCTCAAGAACGGCGCCCGGCTCATCACCGGCGCTCGGGTGCGCATGATCGAGGTCGACGACCAGGGCTTGGCCACCGGCGCCGTCTACATCGACTCCAACGGCAGAGAACGCCGCCAGCGCGCGGGCATCGTCATCGTGTGTGCCAACGGCATCGGCACGCCGCGGCTGCTCCAGCTGTCCAGCACGCCCCGGTATCCGCAGGGGCTCGCCAACTCGTCCGGCCTGGTGGGCAAGCGCCTGATGATGCACCCCTTCTCGGCCGTCCTGGGCGTCTTCAACGACCCCCTGGACAGCTGGCAAGGCCCCTTCGGGCAGATGATCGACTCGTTCCAGTTCTACGAATCGGATGAGAAGCGCGGCTTCAAGCGGGGTGCCAAGTGGGGCGTGATGCCGGGCGGCGGCCCGCTCGGCGCCACGTCGTTCGTCGGCACCAAGGTGTTCGCAAGCGGCGGCGCCAAGGTGGAAGACGCCTGGGGTGCGAACCTGCACAGCCTGGTCGAGCGCCGCTTCAATCACATGATGGTCTACGGGATCATCGGCGAGGACCTTCCGGAGGAGTCGAACCGGGTCGAGCTGGACAGCGAGCTCACCGACAGCGATGGCATCGCCGCGCCCAAGCTGTTCTACAAAACGTCGGACAACTCGACCAAGATGCTGCGCTTCCATGTCGACCGTTGCCTGGAGGCGGCCGACGCAGCGGGCGCCATCGAAACGCAAGTCGTTCATCAGATGCCCGACACCGGCTGGCACCTGTTGGGGACCTGCCTGATGGGCAACGACCCGAAGACCTCGGTGGTGAACCCGTGGGGCCAGACCCACGACATCCTGAACCTGTACATCTTCGATGGCTCGACGTTCCCGACGTCGGCGGGCCTGAACCCCACCGCAACCATCATGTCGGTCGCGCTGCGACAGACCAAGCATTTGATCCATGGGCGCCGCAACGTGAGGGCCGCGCGATGCTGACAGACCGTGACCGGCAGGTGTTCGCAGCCCTCGCCGACATCATCATTCCAGCCTGGCAGAGCAACCCATCGGCAAGCAGCGCAAAGGTCCAGGAGTCTCTTCTCGACCGGGTGCTTCGGGCCCGACCCGACCTCAGCGTCGCCGTCATGCGCGCCCTCTCGGCCTGCGCAGACCGAGACCCCAGCCAGGCCATCAATGCGCTGTTTCTGGAAGACCGGCCCGCGTTCGACGCCTTCACGCTGGCAGCGACAGGGGCCTACTACATGTCGGACACGGTCCGCCAGGCCATCGGTTACCCGGGCCAGGAAAGCCCCGCGTACGACGCCCATGCAACGCCGGAGTATCTCGTCGACGGCAGCCTCGAGCGGGTCGTGCGCAGGGGCCCGATCTACCGGCCGACGCCGCGATGAGACGCACCCGGAATGCGCCGCGAGCCTGAAGCGAAGGGGACGGTCCTTTGAAAGCCGCGCCGGCACAGGCGGCCCACTTGCCCGCGGCAGCGGCCGCGAGCGAACTGCCGGGCTGGATGATCTTCGTGATGGCGTGCGCCTGCGGCATGAGCATCGCAAACATCTACTATGCCCAGCCCCTGGTCAACGTCATTTCCTCCGCTGTCGGATTGGCGTCGACGCTCTCCAGCTTCATCGTGACCGTCACCCAGGCAGGCTACTGCGTGGGGTTACTGGCCCTTGTGCCGCTGGGCGATCTGATGGAGAGTCGCAGGCTGATTCTTGGAACGCTCACCATGGCCTCGATCGCCTTGCTCCTGGTGGCGGGCGCTGAATCGGTCAGTTCGCTGCTCGCCGCGTGCTTCCTGCTCGGCGCATGCTCGGTTGCCGTCCAGATGATCATCCCGATGGCCACGCACCTGTCCTCGCCATCGGTGCGCGGCAGGGTTGTCGGCAGCATCACCAGCGGGCTGCTCGTCGGGGTCATGTCGGCCAGGCCGGTGGCCGGGCTCCTCTCGAGCGCGTACGGCTGGCGTGCCGTCTTCGTCGTTTGCGCCGCCGCCTTGGCGTCAATGACCGTGGCCCTGCGGATCGTCCTTCCGGAGCATCGCGCCGGAAGGAAGGAGTCCTATCCTGCACTCATCAGCTCGCTGCCACGCCTCTTGCAAGACACGCCCGTGCTGCGTCAGCGGGCCGCCTGCCAAGCCGCCCTCTTCGCGGCCTACAGCCTGTTCTGGACATCGGTGCCGTTCGTCTTGTCCGGTGCGGATTTCGGGCTCAGCCAAAGAGAGATCGCCCTGTTTTCGACCGCCGCGATCGCCGGCGCCGTCGCTGCGCCGGTGGCCGGCCGGCTGGCGGATGCGGGCAAGGCAGATGCTGCCGCCGGGATCGGAATCTGCCTGGCCGCAGGCTCGTTCGCGATCGCATGGCTCGCGCGCGACGGCTCGCTCGCGCTGATGATCGTCGGTGCCGTGCTGCTGGACATCGGCGTTTGGTCCAACCTCGTCTTGGGCCAACGAACGATCTCGATGCTCGCGCCGGCCCATCGCAGCCGGATGAATGCGCTGTACACGTCGATCTTCTTCGCCGGCGGCGCGCTGGGTTCGGGTTGCGCCAGCCTGGCCTATGCGAGCGGTGGCTGGCAGCGGGTCTGCCTGATCGGAATCCTCTTTCCGCTGGCCGCGCTGCTGTTCTTCGGCGCTCGAGCAAGACCGAGCGCTGCGCCGCTTTAGCGCGGCCCTTCCGCGTCACAACATCGTCGTCAGCAATCATCAACGAAAGGAAATTGTCTTGGCAAAGATCAGAAAGAACCTCAAGGTTGCCGATGCCTTGATCATCGGCGCCGGCGCCTCCGGATCCATTGCTGCGAAGCACCTCGCCGCCGCGGGATTCAGTGTCGTCTGCCTGGAGCAAGGGCCCAAGGTCGACAACGGCGAGTTCTGGGGCGACAAGCCCGAATGGGAACTCATGTCGCAGAAGCGCTGGCATCCGAACCCGAATGTTCGCGATCTCGAATCCGACTATCCGGTCGAGACCTCGGAGTCGGACGTCAACCCGCTGATGTACAGCGCGGTCGGCGGCTCCACCATTCTCTGGGCGGCGCATTGGCAGCGATTCATGCCTTCCGACTTCAAGGTCAAGACGCTCGACGGCGTGGCCGACGACTGGCCGTTCACCTATGAAGACCTCGAGCCCTTCTACGAGCAAATGGAAGTGGAGATGGGCGTGTCGGGTCTGGCCGGAGACCCGGCATATCCGCAGGGCAAGGCGCTTCCGCTGCCGCCCCTGCCCATCGGCAAGATCGGCATGAAGGCCGCCGAAGGCATGAACAAGCTGGGATGGCACTGGTGGCCGGGGCCGAATGCCATTGCGTCGAAGGACCATGACGGGCGCAATGCCTGCGTCCGCCGCGGCACCTGCCTGACCGGCTGCCCCGAAAAGGCCAAGGCATCGATGGACCACACCCACTGGCCGCATGCCTTGCGAGACGGGGCGGAACTCATCACCGGGGCGCGCGTTCGCGAGATCCTGATCAACGATGAAGGCCTCGCGACCGGCGCCATCTACATCGACAGAAACGGCCGCGAGATCGAACAACGCGCCAAGCTCGTCATCGTCTGCGGCAACGGGATCGGCACGCCGCGCCTGCTGCTGATGTCGAAATCGAATCGCTTTCCGGATGGCCTGGCCAACTCGTCGGGTTTGGTCGGCAAGAACCTGATGATGCATCCGTACGCGGCCGTCTCGGGCTATTTCGACGAGCCCCTGGAGAGCTGGCTCGGCCCGGCCGGGCAAACCATTCAATCGATGCAGTTCTACGAGACCGACGCGAGCCGCGGTTTCGTGCGCGGGGCGAAGTGGCAGGTCATGCCCAGCGGCGGCCCCCTCGGGATGCGCGCGGCCTATGGCGGCAAGCCGTTGGCCGAAGCCTGGGGCCCCAACCTGCATCGCAGCACCAAGCGAACCTTCGGCCGCTCGTTCGAATGGGGGATCATCGCCGAGGATCTGCCGGAGGAAAGCAATCGCGTGGTGCTCGACCCGAGCCTGACGGACAGCGACGGCGTCCCGGCCCCGCGCATCCTTTACCGGAACTCCGAGAACACGCATCGAATGATCGACTTCCACCTCGAGCGCGCCAAGGAAGCCATGGCCGCCGCGGGAGCCGCAGGCATGACCGTGACCCCGTTGATGCGAGATTGCGGCTGGCATCTGATGGGCACCGCACGCATGGGCACCGACCCGAAGACCTCGGTGGTCGATCAGTGGGGCAAAAGCCACGACGTGCCGAATCTCTTCATCTACGACGGCAGCGTGTTCGTCACCTCTTCAGGCTTCAATCCGACCGGAACGATCGCTGCCGTCGCGCTTCGTGCCGTGAAGCACCTGATCGCCGAGCGTCAGAACCAAAAGGTGTCCGCATGAGCAAGATCGACGACTTGGTCCGCAACACCTTTGCGGCCATCGCAGACGTGCTGATTCCGGCCGCCGAGGGAATGCCCGCAGCGAGTTCGGTCGGCGTCGCGAACGAGCAGAACCTGGATCGGATTCTGGGCCTTCGCCCGGACCTCTCGGAGGCGTTCTTTCGCGGCATCGAGCGCGCCAAAGGCAAGGATCCGGCGGCCGCCGCGGAAGAACTGAATCGAGACGACGCTGCCGGGCTGTCCGCGATCGGGCTGATCGCATCCTCGGCGTACTACATGGCACCGGTCGTGCGCGACCTCATCGGCTACCCCGGCCAGGAGCGCCGCGAATTCGACGCCGACGCGGTGCCCGAGTACGTCGAAAACGGCATGCTGAAGGTGGTGCAGGACCGCGGGCCCATCTTCAGAAAGACTCCGGGAACGGCTTGATTTCGATGGCGCGGGAGGGTGCGCCTCCAAGCCCGCCTGGGCCGCTCGTGAGCAAGCGGCCCGGTGGCCGAGCCGCAACGCTCAACCGGTCGCGGCGATTCGAGAAACGAGTTGCGGGCGCGACCCCAGCGCAGCCTCCGACCAGCCGCCGTGGGCGCGCTTGTACGCTTCAAATGCCGGCCAGATGTGGTCGACCGACAAGCGCATCAGCTCGCGCCGATTTCCCGTGCGCAACGCGTTCAGGATCTCTTCGTGCTCGCCCCTGGAGCGGGCCAGACAGACAGGGTCGCCAATCGCATAGCAGCGGATCGCCAGTGTTTCGGTCCAGAGCTTCTGGATCATTTCCTCGAGCGGCTTGTTGTTGCATGCGGCAAACACCACCCGGTGAAACTCGTTGTTGATCGTGCAGACGCGCTGAAGGTTGTTCTGCTCGATCGCCGCACAATAATTCCTGTGGATGTCTTCCAGTTTTGCCAGAGTTTCCGGGACGAGGGGCAGCGGGATGCGTCGAGCGGCCTCCGATTGCAGCAAGCCGCGCATCTCATAAAGCTGCTCGACCTCGTCGACCGTGAAATCGCGGACGATGGCGCCTTTGTTGGCACGCCGCGTCACGACGCCCATCTTCTCGAGCTCGACGAACGCCGCCCGGATCTGATGGCGCGAAGCACCGTACTTCGCGATCAATTCGTCTTCGATCAAACGCTCACGCGGCCTCAATCGACCAAAAATAATCGACTGCTTGATCTCGTTCACCACAATCTCTTGGACGTTTGATTGTCCCTTCGAGATTTCAGAGGTCGTCATCGCCGTGCGCGCTCAGGTTCCGTTCAATTGATCTTACAGGACAGCGAAAAAACCGTTTGGCGCAACATGGCTTGTGACGCCGTCAACCCCCGGCTGCGCCGGCCGGCACGAGCCCATTCACTGACCACTCGGCGGCTGCACCGCAGATTCCACCGGCGCCAATTCTGCGGCAGCGACATCGACCAGGTCGATAATGTCGCAGACCTTGATTCGGTCCTCGGCTCCAAGCGCTTGAATGGCGGCTCCATACATCACCGTATCTTTTGGGCAGGACACGACGAAGTGGGTCACGTCTCCCAACGCCAACGCTTCCTTGATCCGGTTCTCGCTGGGCCTTTCGACGACGCCGGTGTCGTCGGCCCAGATTCGACCGCCGCCGGCGCCGCAACAAAACGAGTTCTCTCGACACCGGCCCATTTCGCGCAACGTATGGCCGGTCTGGTGGATGATGATTCGTGGCGCGTCGAACTCGCCGTTGTATCGACCCAAATAGCACGGATCGTGATACGTCACCACCCCACCCGTGCCGATGTTCAGCCGCAGCTTCTTCGCCTCGATCAGTTCCTTCAGAACTTCCGTGTAGTGCTGAACCGGATATGACTTTCCGAACGCCTGATACTCGTTGCGCAGTGCATTCAAACTGTGCGGGTCGGTCGTCATGATGGTCTTGTACGTGCACGCGTCGATCGCCGCGATGTTCGACTTCGCGAGCATCTCGAACAGGCCTTCCTCTCCGGATCGTCGAACGTCATTGCCGCTGTTCTGCTCGGCCTCGTACAGGATGCCGAAATCGACGCCCGCCGCATGCAAGGTCTCGGCCACCTTCACGGTGATGCGCTCGACCCGCGGGTCGAACGAGGCGAAATCGCCGACGAACCACAGCACATCGACCGCTTCCTTGCGCGCATCCTTGATGCGGAAACTCAAGCCCTTCGTCCACTTCGGTCGCTGGCGTGCGGGTTTGCCCATCGAGTTGCCGCTGCGCTGAAAGTTCGCGAGCGCGTCTTGCAAGTTCTTCGGAACGCTGCCCTGTTCGATCAACTGCCGCCGCATCTCGACGATCTTGGGGACGTGCTCGATGTGGATCGGGCAAACGTCCATGCAGGCGCGGCACGTCGTGCAGGCCCAGAGCGTCGATTCCTTGATCGCGCCGCCGACGAGCGTTTGAACCGGCTCTCCTGACGCTGCGGCCATCAGATGATCGCGAAGATCCATGATGAGCAGCTTGGGGCTGAGCGGCAATCCGGCGGCATGCGCCGGGCACACGGACTGACACCTGCCGCACTCGGTGCACGAGTAGACATCGAGCATGTCCTTCCACGAAAGTTGCTCGATCTTGCTCAGGCCGATCTGGCCCCTGTCGGGATCCGGCGCCCGCATCAAACCTTTCGGCTCGAGATTGCGGAAGTAGATGTTCGGAATCGCGGTGAAGATGTGCCGATGTTTCGACCCCGGGATGTAAAGCAGGAACGCCAGGATCGCGCCCACGTGAGCCCAGAAGAACACGTGCTTCAGCGTCGCGGCTTGCAGCGGATCCACGCCGAGCCCGGCCAGCATCTGCGCCACGCCGCGGCTGACCGGACGCCAGGGCGCGGACGGATCGCCGCCGACCACAATGCCCGAGGCGAACTCGAGGAGCATCGACGCCACGACGGCGACGACCAGTCCATAGATCAGCAGTGCGTCCTTGCCGCTCGATCCGCTGAAGCGCGCCGGCTTGAGCACGTAACGCTGCCAGGCCGCCAACGCCAGGCCAGCGAAGATCACCAGCGCGAACACCTCTTGCGCCAACGCGATCCAGGTGTCGCCGCCGATCGCAGCGAGCGTGAAGCCGGGGAACATCCGGCTGCCGAAACTTTGAACGATCGCGGTGAACAACACGATGAACCCGAAGAAGATCATCATGTGCAAGACGCCGGAATACCGGAAGCGCAACAGCCTGCGATGCAGCAGGACGTTCGGCACCAGGCCACGCAGGCGCTCGCCGACGTCGCCACGGCGCGAGGCATCCCTGCCCGCGGTCGCCAACGGGCGAAACAGCCGCGCAAACCGCCAACCGGCTGCGCCGACGGCTCCCGCGAGGAGCAGCCAAATCGCCAGCGTCTCGTTCATGTCGCGTTCTCAGGCCTTGGCCAGCTGGCTGCTGAGCGCCGGCAGCAACTCGAACAGGTCGCAGGTCGTCCCGAAGTGCGCAAATTCGAAGATGGGTGCCTTGCCATCCGAATTGATCGCAATGATGAAGTCCGCGCTCTTCATCCCCTCCAGGTGCTCGGGCGCGCCCGAGACGCCGGCGGCGATGTAGAGCTTCGGTTTGACCTTCTGCCCCGACTTGCCCACCTGGCGCGCCTTCGGCAGCCAGCCGCTGTCGATCACGGGGCGGCTTCCGGCAATCTCGGCATCGAGTGCGGTCGCCAGCTCGTCGGCCAGGCCGATCTTGTCGGCGCTGCCGATGCCGCGACCCACGCAAACGATCCGCTCGGCCTTGCTGAGATCGACCTGATTCAGATCGGGCGACGACGAACTCACGACGCTGACCTGCAGCAAGTCGAGGGACGCCGGGGCGGGCAGCGAAGCAACTTCTGCTTTGCCTCCCGACAGCCCGTCCTTCTCGTCCCAGTTGCCCGGGACCAGCACGGCCACCGCGGGCAGAGGCGTTCGCGTGACGGCGTTGAGCTTGCCTCGATAGAGCTGGCTCGTCGCATTCAGCGTCTTGCCCTCGACGGCCAGTTCAGTGCAATAGCCCACGACCGGACGCGAGCTCTTGATGGAAATGTGAGAACCCAGGTCGAGGCCCGCCGAGGTATAGCCCAACAAAATCAAATCCGGCTCGCAGGTTTCGACCGCAAGCTGCAGCGCCCGCGCATGCGCCTGAGGGTTGTAGGGCGACAGCGACGGATGCGCCATCGTCAGGATGCGATCCGCCCCCGCGAGTTGATCGACCAGAACCGAGGGATCCGCGGCAAACACGCAGCACAGCACTTCTCCGCCCTGCGCGACGGCGACGGCCCGCGCGGCCGCCAGAAGTTCGTGCGTGATCGGAAGCACCGCGCCCGCGCGCGATTCGGCGTAAACCAGTACCTTGATCATTCCTTACCCCTTGGCGAACCCGCGCTCTCGAAGAATGGCAGCCAGTCGCGCCGCGACCGCATCGGCCTTGCCCTCGATCATCTCGGCGTGCCCACTGCTTTCCTGAAAGGCCAGGGACTCCACCTCCCCGACCTGTGCAGGGGCATCGACCTCGAATTGGAGGGCCGCAATCTTGGCGCCAAGAACGTCGCGCAGCTTGCTTCCCGACACATAGCGCGGCGGCTTGGAGGCCGCCTGAATCCCCAGCACCGCCGGCATCGACACCGACAGGGCGGCCGAATAACCGCCGCTGTATTCCTGCTGCACGACGATCTTCGTACCCGCGGCCTCGAGCGAACTGACGGCGCTGACTTGAGGCCAGTCGAGTTCCGCACCGAGTGCCGGCGCCAATTGGCCAAAGAGATCCTCGACGGTCTGCACGCCCGTCAAGATCAGATCGCAGCCGTGCCCTTTCGCAAACGCTGCGAACAGCTGCGCGGCAATCGGCGCCGGCACCGGGTCCGTCAAATCGTGGGAGATCTTCGCCACGGCGTCCGCGCCGCGGGCCAGCGCGGTCTGCAGAAGGCGGTCGACGCCTTCGCCGTCGAGCGCCACGGCGGTCACCTTCGCGCCCACGGCCTCCTTGAGCAGCACGGCCTCCTCCAGCGCATGGTCGTCGAACTCATTGAGTTTGAAGCCGATCCATTCGCGATCGATGCCTTTCCCGTCCGCGTCCAGTTCAAAGTCTTCGTCCGTATCGGGCACCAGGCGCAACACCACAAGTACATGCATGGTCATCTCTCAATTTCGGCCGGGTCTTGCGGCTCGCCGACCGGCGGGCGTGCAAACGCCGTGGGTGCCAGACCCATGGGCGAAGCGCTCTCTTGCGTCGCCCGCTCGGGCGCGGGCGCCGCCGGCGGCAACAGATCGAGCTCGCCGGAGCGAGTCCGGCTTTCCCGCAAGCACCGAAGCAGCAGGGTCATCGTCACATCCACCCAGCAGATGGGCGGCCGCAGCGCTCAGGCGCCTGCGATCGCGTCCGCGACCGCAGCAGCGACAGCTTCGTCGTCAGGCACCATGCCGCCCGCAACGCCGACGGCGCCGACAACCGCACCCTCGAGACTGATCGGCAACCCACCCCCGAAGACGACGAATGGCGGCTGGTGCGCCTTGTCCATGCCGAAGAGCGCGGCGCCGGGTTGCACGTACTGCATGATGTCGCCGGTCTTCATGTTCAAGGAGCGGGCGGTGAATGCCTTCGCCTTGCTCAGCTCGATCGACGCGAGCAGCGCGCCGTCCATGCGTGCAAACGCAATCAGATTTCGCCCCTCGTCGAGGATGGCGATGCTGCTGGGCGACTTCAGCGCCGCAGCTTTCGCGAGGCCGGCCGCGATGCCCTTTTGGGCTTTTTCGATGGTGATGGTCATGGGAGTCTCCTGGTTGAGGCGAGTGGGTGTCAGGCCGCTTTCTTTTCGCGGCCCTTCATTGAAATGGCCAGCAGTTGGTCGTACGTGCAGGCCTTCTTGGGCGAGGCGTAAGTCAATTCCTTGTCGTGAATGACGAACACCGTCTCTGCGAGGGAAAGTATTTCCTTGACGGAAGACGAGATGACGATCACCGCGGCCCCGGCGTGGGCCATCTGAAGAATGATGTCGTAGATCTCCTTGATCGCGCCGACATCGACCCCGGAGGTCGGTTCCACAAAGATGTAGACGTCGGCCTTGGCCGACATCCATTTGCCGATGACGGCCTTCTGCTGGTTTCCGCCCGAGAAATATTTGATGGGCATCAAGGGCAGGTTCGGCTTGACGGTCAGCCGGTCGATGATCCCGCTGGCGTAAGCCGCCTTGCGACCCGTCATCAGGTAGCCCAGCCGTTCGAGCGATCTGAGCACGGGCATGCAGACGTTGTCGGCCAGCGAAAGATTGGGGAACAGGGCCTGCTTGCGACGATCCTCCGGTATCACGGCGATCCCGGCGCGGCGCGCGTCGGTCGGGCTCGAGATGCTGACGACCCGCCCCTTCAACGTCACCTTGCCGGAATAGGCGACGATGCCACCCAAGGCCTGTTCGATCTGCTCCATCCCGCCGCCCACCGGGCCCGTGATCCCGAGAACCTCACCGGCCTTCAGCTTGAAGCTGAGCGGCAGCAGGTTCGGCGTGGCCAGGCCCTCGACTTCCATTGCAATCTCTGCCCGGCTCACCCCTTCGTTGTAGGTCTCCAGGTCGGATCGGCTGCGGTCGATCATCAGCTCGGTCACCCTGTCCTCGGTGATCTCGTCGCCAAGAAGGGTTGCGGACACGAGCCCGCCTCGAAGGATGGTCACACGATCGCAGACCCGCTTGATCTCGTTGAGACGATGCGAGATGTAGATGATGGTGATTCCCTGCTCGCCGAACCGCTGCATGATCTTGAACAGCAGCTCCACCTCCGTGCCGGAAAGCCGCGCCGTCGGCTCGTCGAGGATGATGAGCTTGTACTTGCGATGGAACAGCGTCGCCAGGGTGACGAGCTGCATCTCGGCCGCGGACAACGAAGCAGCCCGCCGGTCGACGTCGATGTCGATGCCGATCTCTTGCAAGATCCGCTGCGCCTCGGCCCGGATGCGCTTCTGATCCATCGCGATCGCGCCCGGCTCGTTGCCGAGCACGACGTTCTGCGCGACCGTGAAGCTCGAGACCAGCTCCGCGTCCTGGTACACGGCGCCGAGCCCGTACTTGTGCGCGTCGAGCGGCGAACCGATCTTGACCGCGTGGCCGTCGAGCCTGATCTCGCCGGCGGAGGGCGAGTAGACCCCGGTCATGATCTTGATGAGGGTCGACTTGCCGGCGCCGTTCTCGCCGAGCAGGCCGTGAACCTCTCCCTTGAGGAAGTCGAGGTCCACGCCCTTCAGCACCCGCGTGCCGGAGAACTCCTTCTCCAGACCGCGAATTTCCACCAGTGGTGCGTTCATGGCCGCGAGCTCAGATGAACTTCATGTGGAGTTCTTCCCGGTTCAGTGCGGCGTTGGCGCCCACGGCAAGAATCAGGATGAGCCCCGCGAAGAGTTGGCGAGCGGCCGACGGGAACCCGACCATGTTCATGCCCGAATTGACCATGTACAGGAAGAACACCCCCAGCAGGGTCCCGAGGATGTGCGGCTTGCCTTTGCCGAGCACGGTCGCGCCGAGATAGACGGCTGCGAAGCCCTCCAACAGATACCCCTGCCCGCCGACCGGCTGCGCCGAACTGGAGATCGACGTGAGGATCACCCCACCGACGCCCGCCAGCGTCGCGGCCAGCATGAAGGAGACGATCACCCACTTGTAGACGCTGATGCCGGAGTAGTAGGCGGCCAGCGGGTTGTCGCCGACGGCCACGATGTAGTGCCCGACGCGCGTCTTCGTCGCGAGCAGGTGCGCGAGCAGAAAGACCGCGAGCAGGATCAGCACCGGAAAGGCAACATCGCCCACCTTGCCTTGGCCGATGAACAGGAACGCCTTCTGTCCATAGTCCACCGCCTTCTGATAGCCGCCGGTGACGAAGATGTTGATGCCGCCCAGGATGAAGGTCATCGCGAGCGTCACCACGATGCCCGAGAGCCGCCCGAACGTCACCAGCAGCCCGTTGACCAGGCCGACGAGTGACGCGGATGCCAAGGCGATGAGGATGCCGACCCACGGGCCGACGGCCGGCATGACGAAGGCGAGCACGACCGAGGTCGTCGTCACGATGATGCCCACCGACAGATCGAAGCTGCCGACCACGACGACGAACGTCAGGCCCATGGAGACCATGCAGCTCACGATCATCGAGAACAAGACGTTGTTCAGGTTCGAGAAGGTGAGGAAATACTCGGACGAGACCG
>DATMIN010000431.1:0-5295 GCA_035554275.1 Burkholderiaceae bacterium | reverse complement strand
GCCGCACCGCGGCCAGCGCCGCCTGCGTGCGCGCCGCGCCGTGGCCGTGCAGCACCGAGTAGCCGACGCCGGCGCGCGCCAGCGCCGCGCGCACCTTCGCGTCGACCGGCTCGCGCACCTGCGGGCCGTCGCGCTGCAGGCCGTCGGGGCGCCATGGCAGGTCGAGCGCGGTCAGCAGCGTCAGGTCGCAGCCGCGTGCGTGATCGGCCTGCGCGTCGGCGTACAGGCCGGTGTCGCCGAACACCTGGTCGCTGTAGACCGCGATCATCAGCGCGGTGGTGTCGGCGATCACGATCGCGGCATCGCGCCCGGCCGCGTCGATGCGGCGCGTCTGCTCGGCGGCGATCGCGCGCTGCTCGTCGCGGCGCGGCGTGCGGCCGCGCGTGTCGCAGAACTCGCGCAGGTATTCGGGCACGGCCACGACGCGCGCCGCGGCACCGCCGAGCGCCCCGGCGAGTTCGCGCGCGAGCGTCGTCTTGCCGGTGCTCTCGGCGCCGAGCAGCGCGATCACGGTGGCACGGGTGTGGCTCATTTGCTCAGGCCGCGCCCGTCGCCGTCAGCCGCCGCCAGGCGCGCCAGCCGGCGAACGACATCGCGATGAACACGGTGTACAACAGCGTCGTCAGCCACAAGCCCTTGTACGCGAACAGGCCGACGCTGACGACGTTGACGACGATCCACGCGAGCCAGTTCTCGAGGTACTTGCGGCCGAGCAGCCACTGGCCGATCACGCTGGCGGCGGTGGGGAAGGCGTCCCACCACGGCACGTCGGTGTTGGTGAAGGTCTTCAGGAACCAGCCGGTTGCGGGCCACGCGAGCGCGAGCGTCGCGAGCGCGATCCAGCGGCCGCGCGTGCCGAGTGCGCGCACGCGCAGCGAGCGCCCGTCGGCCTGCGTGCCGCGCAGCCACTGCCACCAGCCCCACAGCGCCACCACGGCGAAGAAGATCTGCAGGCCCGCGTCGCCGTACAGCCGGCTGCTCCAGAACAGCGAGAAGTACAGCAGCGAGCTGACGATCGCCAGCGGCCAGCCGAGCGGGTTGACGCGCATGTTGAACACGACCATCGCGACCGCGAGCACGAACGCGACGATCTCGAGCACGCTGACCGGCGCGCCCCAGGCGCTGAACGCCGGCGCGAACCACGGCTGCATCCACTGCAGCAGGGTATCCACCCGCGACCCTTCAGCGTGCGCGCGAGCGCATCAGCGCTTCGGCGTCGAGAGCTGCACGTAGATCTCGTCGGGCTTGATCATGCCGAGCTCGTAGCGCGCCTTCTCCTCGACCATCTCGAGGCCTTCCTTCAGGTCGCTGACCTCGGCGGCGAGCTGCGTGTTGCGGCTGCGGTCGGCCTGATTCGTGGCCTGCTGCTCCGCGAGCTTGCCCTGCAGATCCATCATCCGCGGCACGCCGCCCTTGCCGAACCAGAGTTCGGCATGAACCAGGCCGAGCAGCACGGCGAGCGCGAGGGTGAGGTAGCGCATCAGAGGCGTGCGGGCCGAGCGCCGGGCCGCTCCCAAGCCGGCCCGCATCCCCTCGGGGGATCGGCCAACGTACCCGTTGGACGAGGGGCTGTCATCACTTCAGGTTGTAGAACGCGGCGCGGCCCGGGTACGTCGCCACATCGCCGAGGTCTTCCTCGATGCGCAGCAACTGGTTGTACTTGGCGATCCGGTCGCTGCGGCTCATCGAGCCGGTCTTGATCTGGCCGGCGTTCGTGCCCACGGCGATGTCGGCGATCGTCGAATCCTCGGTCTCGCCCGAGCGGTGCGAGATCACCGCCGTCCAGCCGGCGCGCTTGGCCATCTCGATCGCGGCGAAGGTCTCGGTCAAGGTGCCGATCTGGTTGATCTTGATCAGGATCGAATTGGCGACGCGTTTGTCGATCCCTTCCTTCAGGATCTTGGTGTTGGTGACGAACAGGTCGTCGCCGACGAGCTGCACCTTCGCGCCGAGGCGGTCGTTGAGGTGCTTCCAGCCGTCCCAGTCGCCCTCGTGCATGCCGTCTTCGATGCTGATGATCGGGTACTTTTCGACCCAGCCGGCGAGCATGTCGGTCCACTCGGGCGCGCTGAGCTGCAGACCTTCGCCTTCGAGGTGGTACTTGCCGTCCTTGTAGAACTCGCTGGCCGCGCAATCGAGGCCGATCGCGATCTGCTCGCCGGCCTTGTAGCCGGCCTTGTCGATCGCCTCGAGGATCATCTGAATAGCCGCTTCATGGTTCGCGACGCTCGGCGCGAAGCCGCCTTCGTCGCCGACCGCGGTGCTGATGTGCTGGTCGGCGAGGATCTTCTTCAGCGCATGGAACACCTCGGCCCCATAGCGCACCGCCTCGCGAAAGCTCGGCGCGCCGACCGGGATGATCATGAACTCCTGCAGGTCGAGGTTGTTGTTCGCGTGTGCGCCGCCGTTGATCACGTTCATCATCGGCACCGGCATCTGCATGCCGCCCATGCCGCCGAAATAGCGGTACAGCGGCAGGCCCGATTCCTCGGCCGCGGCGCGCGCCACCGCCATGCTGACCGCGAGCGTCGCGTTCGCGCCGAGGCGGCTCTTGTTGTCGGTGCCGTCGAGGTCGATCAGCGTGCGGTCGAGAAATGCCTGCTCGCTCGCGTCGAGCCCGAGCACCGCTTCGCTGATTTCGGTGTTGACGTGCTCGACCGCGCGCAGCACGCCCTTGCCGAGGTAGCGCGCCTTGTCGCCGTCGCGCAGCTCGATTGCCTCGCGCGAGCCGGTGGACGCGCCCGAGGGCACGGCCGCGCGGCCCATCGTGCCGCTCTCGAGCAGCACGTCGCACTCGACGGTGGGGTTGCCGCGGCTGTCGAGGATTTCTCTACCGACGATGTCGACGATGGCGCTCATTCAATGCTTCTCCAGGGATTTTGAATTCTCGGGGGCGCGCTGCGATCAGCAGGAAAAGTCGTGCTCGAGCAGCGGCTGCGACTTGATCACGCGGTCGAGCGCGACGAGCTGTTCGAGCAGCGCGCGCATGTGCTTCAGCGGCACCGCGTTCGGGCCGTCGCTGAGCGCGTGGGCGGGGTCGGGGTGCGTCTCCATGAACACGCCGGCCACACCGACCGCGATCGCGGCGCGCGCCAGCACCGGCACGAACTCGCGCTGCCCGCCCGAACTCGTGCCCTGGCCGCCGGGCAGCTGCACCGAGTGGGTCGCGTCGAACACGACCGGCGCGTTCGTCTCGCGCATGATCGCCAGGCTGCGCATGTCGGAGACGAGGTTGTTGTAGCCGAAGCTCACACCGCGCTCGCAGGCCATGAAGTTGTCGTCGGGCAGGCCCTTCTCGCGCGCCGCCGCGCGGGCCTTGTCGATCACGTTCTTCATGTCGTGGGGCGCGAGGAACTGGCCCTTCTTGATGTTGACCGGCTTGCCCGATTGCGCGACGGCGCGGATGAAATCGGTCTGCCGGCACAGGAACGCCGGCGTCTGCAGCACGTCGACGACGCTGCTGACCTGCGCGATCTGCGATTCGTCGTGGATGTCGGTCAGCACCGGCACCTTCAGCTCGCGTCTGACCTTCGCAAGGATGTCCATGCCCTTGTCGAGGCCGGGGCCGCGAAAGGTGTTGCCCGACGAGCGGTTGGCCTTGTCGAAACTGCTCTTGAAGATGAACGGGATGCCGAGTGCCGAGGTCATCTCCTTCAGCTGGCCGGCGACGTCCATCTGCAGCTGCTCGGACTCGATCACGCACGGCCCGGCGATCAGGAAGAACGGCTTGTCGAGCCCGGCGTCGAACCCGCACAGCTTCATCAGGCGGCCACCTTCTCGGCCTGGGCTTCGCGCTGGTGATCGAGCGCGGCCTTGATGTAGCTGGTGAACAGCGGGTGGCCGTCCCACGGCGTGCTCTTGAACTCGGGGTGGAACTGCACGCCGACGAACCATGGGTGCACGCTTTGCGGCAGCTCGACGATCTCGGTCAGCTTCTCGCGCTGCGTGATCGCCGAGATCACCAGGCCGGCCTCGCGCAGGCGATCGAGGTAGTGCTGATTCGCCTCGTAGCGATGGCGATGCCGCTCGGTCACGACCTTGCCGTAGATCTGGTGCGCGAGCGTGCCCGGCACCACGTCGGAACTCTGCGCGCCCAGTCGCATCGTGCCGCCGAGGTCGGACTGCGCGTCGCGCTTTTGGACCACGCCGTCGCGGTCTTCCCACTCGTCGATCAGCGCGATCACCGGGTGCTTTGTTTCGGGCTCGAACTCGGTGCTGTTCGCGTCGGTGAGCCCGGCCAGATGGCGCGCGACCTCGATCGTCGCGACCTGCATGCCCAGGCAGATGCCGAGGTACGGAATCTTGTGCTCGCGCGCGTACTGCGCGGTGCGGATCTTGCCCTCGACGCCGCGCTTGCCGAAGCCGCCGGGCACGAGGATCGCGTCGAACTTGGCGAGCTGGTCGATGTTGTCGTCGCCCAGCGTTTCGGAGTCGACGTAGTCGATCTTCACGCGCGCGTGGTTGTGGATGCCGGCGTGGCGCAGCGCCTCGTTGAGCGACTTGTACGAGTCCGACAGGTCGGTGTACTTGCCGCACATCGCGATCGTGACCTCGAACTTCGGGTGCGCGAGTTCGTGCACCAGCCGGTCCCAGCGGCGCAGGTCGGCGGCCTTGGTGAGCAGCTGCAGCTTCATGCAGATCAGCTCGTCCAGGCGCTGCTCGTGCAGCATGCGCGGCACCTTGTAGATCGTGTCGACGTCCCACATCGAGATCACGCCTTGCAGGCCGACGTTGGTGAACAGCGAGATCTTGTCGCGTTCGTCGTCGGGAATCTCGCGGTCGGCGCGGCACAGCAGCGCGTCGGGCTGGATGCCGATCTCGCGCATCTTCTGCACCGTGTGCTGGGTCGGCTTGGTCTTCAACTCGCCGGCGGCGGCGATCCAGGGCACGTAGGTCAGGTGCACGAAGGCCGAGTTGCTCGGGCCGGCGCGCAAGGCCATCTGGCGCACGGCCTCGAGGAAGGGCAGCGATTCGATGTCGCCCACCGTGCCGCCGATCTCGACGATCGCCACATCGACATCGGCCGCGCCGCGCTTGACGAACTCCTGGATCTCGTTGGTGACGTGCGGAATCACCTGCACCGTCTTGCCGAGGTAATCACCGCGGCGCTCCTTCTCGAGCACGGTCTTGTAGATCTGGCCGGCGGTGAAGTTGTTGCTGCGCTTCATGCGCGTGCTGATGAAGCGCTCGTAGTGGCCGAGGTCGAGGTCGGTCTCGGCGCCGTCGTCGGTGACGAAGACCTCGCCGTGCTGGAACGGGCTCATCGTGCCCGGATCGACGTTCAGGTACGGGTCG
>DATMIN010000430.1:0-5311 GCA_035554275.1 Burkholderiaceae bacterium | reverse complement strand
CGCCCGAGGGCCGCCTGTACGTGGCGCCGCTCGCGCAGCTCGGCCAGGCGAAGATCGCGTGGCGGCAGATCTCTTCGTTCGCCGACAAGATCACCGAGGTCGGGCTGCGCGGCGACACACTGTACCTGCGCACCTACGCCGGCGCGCCGCGCGGCCGCGTGCTCGCGCTGTCGCTTGGGCGTGGGCAGGCCGACCCGGTGCTCGCGAAGGCGACGACCGCGGTGCCCGAGCCCGAGAGCGGCGTGCTCGAGCACTTCGCGCTCGGCAAGGGCAGCGTCGTCTACGCCGAGGTGCGCGAGGGCTTCAACACCCGGCTGCGCCGCTATGCCGATGCGACCGGGAAGGGCGTCGACGTCGCGCCGTCGCTGCAGGGCTCGGCCTACCGCATCGACGACCCGGCGCACGCCTACGACGATGCCTGGGTCCAGAACTCGACCTGGACCGACCCGCCGCGCGTCGTCGCGCTCGACCGCGACGGCCGCGCCACCGACACCGGCCTGATGCGCAGCGTGCGCCCGGCCGGCAGCCCCGAGATCGAGGTCTCGGAGGTGATGGTGCGCAGCCACGACGGCGCGCTGGTGCCGCTCGCGGTGCTGCGCCGCAAGGGGCTGCCGCTGAACGGCGACAACCCGACGCTGCTGATCGGCTACGGCGCCTACGGCTTCTCGTTCGACGCCAACTTCGACCCGCGCCGCGCCGCGTGGCTCGAGCGCGGCGGCGTGATCGCGATGGCCAACGTGCGCGGCAGCGGCGCGTTCGGCGATGCGTGGTACCGCGCCGGCTTCAAGGGCACGAAGCCGAACACCTGGAAGGACGGCATCGCGTGCGCGCGCTGGCTGCTCGAGCAGAAGTACGCGTCGACCAAGACGCTCGGCATCTCGGGCACGAGCGCCGGCGGCATCTTCGTCGGCCGCACCGTGACCACCGCGCCGGAGCTGTTCGCCGCGGCGATCTTCGATGTCGGCGATCTCGACATGGTGCGCTCGGAGGAATCGGCCAACGGCATCACGAACACGTCAGAGTTCGGCTCGAACAAGAACCCCGAAGAGTTCCCGTGGCTGCTCGAGATGAGCACGTACCACCACATCCAGGACGGCACGGCCTACCCGGCCGTAATGCTGATCCACGGCCTGAACGATCCGCGCGTCGACGTCTGGCACAGCGCGAAGGTCGGCGCGCGGCTGCAGGCCGCGACGAGCAGCGGCAAGCCGGTGTTGCTGCGCCTGGACCGCCAGGCCGGCCACGGCGTGGGCAGCACCAACGCGCAGCGCGCCAGCAAGCAGGCCGACATCTACAGCTTCTTGCTGTGGCAGTTCGGCAAGACGACGCTGAAGCAGCCTTGAACGTCAGCGGCCCGTCTTCGGCGGCGGCGCCGGCGCGCGCCGCGTGCCACGCGTGCGCAACGCGTCGCGCAGCAGGTATTCGACCTGCGCGTTGACGCTGCGCAGCTCGGCCGCCGCCAGACGCTCGATCTCGGCCCACAGCGCCGGGTCGATGCGCAGCAGGAACGACTTCTTGTCGGGGCTGGCCATCGCTCGCGCGGTGCGGGCTCGCGGTTCCCGCGCCCTCAGTTGTAGAGCGTGCCGGTGTTCATCACCGGCGTCGCGTCGTGGTCGGAGCACAGCACGACGAGCAGGTTGCTGATCATCGCGGCGCGGCGCTCGTCGTCGAGCTGCAGCAGGCCGCGTTCGGTCAGGCCGTTCAGCGCCAGCTCGACCATGCCGACAGCGCCCTGCACGATCTTGCTGCGCGCCGCGATGATCGCCTCGGCCTGCTGGCGGCGCAGCATCGTGCCGGCGATCTCGGGCGCGTAGGCGAGGTGCGTGAGCTTGGCGTCGATCACCACGATGCCGGCGAGCGCGAAGCGCGCCTGCAGTTCGGTGCGCAGCGCCGCGGCGACCTCGTCGGTGCCCGAGCGCAGCGTCGTCTCGTGCACCGCGCCGGGCGCGGGCTCGTCGAGGTTGTCGTACGCGTAGCTCATCGCCAGGTGGCGCACCGCCGACTCGGCCTGCGTCAGCACGTAGGCCTCGTAGCTGTCGACGTCGAACAGCGCCTGCGCGGTGTCTTCGATCTTCCAGACGATCGCCGCGGCGATCTCGATCGGGTTGCCACGCAGGTCGTTGACCTTCAGCTTCTCGCTGTTGAAGTTGCGCGCGCGCACCGAGACCTTGTGCTTGACGTAGAACGGATTCGCCCAGCGCAGCCCGTCGCCGCGATCGGTGCCGCGGTAGCTGCCGAACAGCGTCAGCAGCGCGGCCTGGTTCGGCTGCAGCATGTACAGCCCGGTGATGCACCACGCGCCGGTAAGCATGCCGGCCGCGAACAATGCCACGTGCAGCGGCGCCGGCCGGGCCAGCAGCAGCGCCGCGGTCACGACGATCGCGAGCAGCCCGACCGTGACGTAGACGAAGCCGTTGCCGCTGCGCGCGGCGCGTTCCTGCGAAGCCTTCTTGTCCATCGAGTCGTCTCCCTGATGCACCGCACGATGCGGCGCGATGATTTCAAAGTGATATCACTTTAGGCGCGCCGATGGGTCGCTGTCAAGCGCGATCGCGCTCGGCGTCAGGCGTCTTCGAGCAGGCTCAGGCCGAGCAGGCTCGGGTCGCCGCGGCCCTGGCGGATCAGCGCCGGGGTCGGGCCGGTCAGGTCGACCACGGTGGTCGGCTGCATCGGGCACGCGCCGGCGTCGACGACGGCCTCGAGCAGCTTCTCGAAGCGCCGGCGGATCGCGTGCGGGTCGTTCATCGGCGCGGTCGCGCCGGGCGCGATCAGCGTGGTCGCGAGCAGCGGCTGGCCGAGCAGCGCGAGCAGTGCCTGCGTCACCGCATGCTCGGGCACGCGCAGGCCGATCGTGCGGCGCTGCGGGTGCGAGACGCGGCGCGGCACTTCCTTCGTCGCCTCGAGGATGAACGTGAACGGCCCGGGCGTGCCGAGCTTGAGCAGCCGGTACTGCTTGTTGTCGACGCGCGCGTAGCTGGCGAGCTCGCTGAGGTCGCGGCACAGCAGCGTCAGGTGGTGGCGCTCGCCGGCCTTCTCGTCGAAGCCGCGCAGGCGGCGCAGCCGCTCGGCCGCGGCCTTGTCGTCGAGGTGGCAGACGAGCGCGTAGCTCGAGTCGGTGGGGATCGCCGCGACCCCGCCGCCGTGCAGGATCTGCGCCGCCTGCTTCAGCAACCGCGCCTGCGGGTTCTCGGGGTGGACCTCGAAATACTGCGACATGCGTCAATCGTAGATCGTGTCGGCGGCGATCACCGAGGCGCCGTCGCGCCTCGCCCCGGCGCGGCGCGCGTTGAGCCACGCGCTCGCGGCGCCGCACGCGGCGATCACCGCCATGCCGACCCAGGCCCAGCCGTCGGGCACGTGGCGGAACACGACCCAGCTCACCGCCAGGGCACTGCCGATCTGCACGTAGACGAACGGCATCAGCGTGGCCATCGGCGCGACGCCGAACGCGACGACGAGGCACAGGTGCCCGGCGGTCGCGAACACGCCGATCGCGAGCAGCAGCAGCCAGTGCAGCATTGGTGCGGCCTGCAGCGCGGCGAGGTGGTCGCCGGCGTGCCACGCGACCAGCGGCGTCACCAGCAGCGCACCCGAGAGGCCGGTGTAGAACTGCGTCGTGAACGGGCTCTCGAGCGTCGCCATCCGGCTCGTCAGCACCTGGAACGCGCCGTAGCACAGCGCCATCAGCAGCGGGAACACGGCGGCCCAGCCGAACACGCCGGCGCCGGGGCGGATCACGATCAGCGCCCCGGCGAAGCCGCCCCACACCAGCGCCCAGCGCATCGGCGACACCGGCTCGTGCAACACCCACGCGGCGAGCATCGTCACGACCACCGGCGTCAGCATGCCGAGCGCGGTGAACTCGGCCACCGGCATCCGCTGCAGGCCGAAGAACGACATGCCGCTGGTGGCCAGCAGCAGCGCGCCGCGCATCCACTGGAAGCGCGGGTGCGCGGTCGAAAAGCCCGGCCCGCCGCGGCGCAGCAGCCACAGCGCCATCGCGCCGGCCTGGATCGCGTAGCGCGCCCACAGCAACAGCAGCACCGGCAGCGTGGCGCCGAGGTATTTGATCAGCGTGTCGCTGATCGCGAAGCACACGCTCATCGCCAGCACGAGGGCGATGCCCCGGCCGGGGCGCGCGCCGGCGCCGGTGGTCACGCGGGGGCGTGGATGCGCTCGGCCAGCGCCGTCCAGACGGGCGTGAGCTTCTCGGGCAGCGCGGGCAGCGCGCCGAGGTCGGTGTGGCTCTCGTCGGGGCTGTGGAAGTCGCTGCCGCGCGAGGCGAGCAGGCCGAACTCGAGCGCGGTCTCGGTGTAGCGCGCCGCGTCGGCCGCGCTGTGGCTGCCGGTGACGACCTCGACGCCGCGCCCGCCGTGCGCCTTGAATTCGCCGAACAGCGCGTACTCCTCGTTGGCGCTGAACTTGTAGCGCGCCGGGTGCGCGATCACCGCGATCCCGCCGGCATCGACGATCCAGGTGACCGCGTTCTTCAGCGTCGCCCAGCGGTGCGGCACGTAGCCCGGCTTGCCCTCGACGAGGTACTTGCGGAACACCTCCTGCGTGTCGGCGCACACACCGGTCTCGACCAAGTGGCGCGCGAAGTGGGTTCGCGCGATCAACTCGGGGTTGCCGACGTAGCGCAGCGCGCCTTCGTACGCGCCGTGGATGCCGACCTTTGCGAGACCCTCGGCCATCTCGAGCGCACGTTCGTGGCGGCCGCCGCGCGTTGCCGCGAGGCCGGCGGCGAGCGCGGTGTCGTCGGCATCGAAGCCGAGGCCGACGATGTGCACGGTGGTGTCGGCGAAGGTCACCGAGATCTCGGTGCCGGTCAGGTAGGGCAGGCCGTGTGCGGCGGCGGCGGCCATCGCGCGCGGCTGGCCGGCGACCTCGTCGTGGTCGGTCAGCGCCCACAACTCGACACCGTTGGCCTTCGCGCGCGCGGCGAGCGCCTCGGGCTCGAGCGTGCCGTCGGACACGGCGGAGTGGCAGTGCAGGTCGGCGTTCAAGGGCTTTGTCACGCCTCGATTGTAGGAGTCGGTGCGCGGCGCGCGACCACCAGGGCGATCGCGCCGCGAGGGCCTACTTCGCGGGCAGGCGCGTCGCGTGGCTGACGACGATCTTCCAGCGGCCCTTGATGCGCACCAGCGTGTCGGTGAAGCGCACGTCGAGCGCGAACGGCTTGCCGCCGGCCGTGCCCTTCAGCGACGTGATGCCCTGGACCGTCGCGGCGTCGCCGTAGACGTGCGCCACCATGTCGTGGTTGCGGAAGACCTCGTAGCGCGGCTCGCGCGCGCGGACCTCGGCGAACGCC
>DATMIN010000429.1:0-5006 GCA_035554275.1 Burkholderiaceae bacterium | reverse complement strand
CCTGCCCGCCGGCTTGCGCTTTCTGAGCCCGGCGGGCCTGCCGCTGCTGTTCGACTTTCCGCTCGACATGGCGCGCGTGCCGGCCGAGGTGAACCGCTTGTCGAACCAGGTGCTGGTCCAGTCCTTCGAAGCCGAATGGGGCAAGGTGCACGAGTGAACCCGGGCCGGCGCGGGTTGCTCGTCGGCGCCGCGTCGATGCCGTTCGTGTCACTCGCGCCGCTCGCCGGCTGTTCGCGCGCCGAAGCGCCGCGCTACCGCGGCGGCTGGGTCGGCGCGAATGCCGAGCGCGGCCATGCCTTGCGCGACCGCAAGGCCGGCGGCTGGCCGGCGCCGCAGCTGCAACGGCGCGCCGGCGCGATCGTGGTCGGCGCCGGCATCGCCGGGCTCGCAGCGGCGCGCGCGCTGATCGGCGCTGGCGTCGACGACGTCCACGTCTTCGAACTCGAAGACGAGGCCGGCGGCAACAGCCGCGGCCACACGCTCGGCGGCATGCGCTGCCCGCTCGGCGCGCACTACCTGCCGGTGCCCGACCAGCGCGCGGTCGAGGTCGTCGAGCTGCTCGACGCGTTCGGGCTGCGCCGCACCGAGCGCGGCGTCGCGGTCTACGACGAGGCGACGCTGTGCCACAGCCCGCAGGAGCGGCTGCACATCGGCGGCTTCTGGCGCGATGGGCTGCTGCCGCCGGTCGATGCGCTGCCCGCCGCCGAGCGCGCGCAGACGCTCGCGCAGTACCGGCGCTTCGCGGCCGCCGTGGCATCGGCGGGTGCCGACGGCACGTTCGCGATCCCGACCGCGCGCAGCCGCTGGAGCGCGGCGCTCGACACGCTCGACGCGCAGACCTTCGCCGCGTGGCTCGACGCGCAGGCGCTCACCGCAACGGCGCTGCGCTGGTACCTCGACTACTGCTGCCGCGACGATTACGGCGCCGGCAGCGCCCAAGTCTCGGCCTGGGCCGGGCTGCACTACTTCGCGAGCCGGCACGGCTTTCACGCGCCGGGGGATGCCCCCGACGAGCGCGACCCGGTGCTGACATGGCCCGAGGGCAACGCCTGGCTCGCGCGGCGCCTGGCCGAGCCGCTGCGCGAGCGGCTGCACGGCGGCTTCACGGTGTGGCGCGTCGCCGAGGAACGCGACGCGGTCGTCGTCGATGGGTGGAACGAGCGCGCCCAGCGCGCCGAGCGCTGGCGCGCCGCGCAGGTCGTGCTCGCGCTGCCGCTGTTCGTCGCCGCGCGCGTGCTCGAGTCCCCACCCGAGGCGCTCGTGCAGGCCGCCGCCGCGGCGCCGCACGCGCCGTGGCTGGTCGGCAACCTGCAGCTCGACGCCGCGCTCGACGAGCGGCCGGGCGCGCCGCTGTCGTGGGACAACGTGGTCTACGACGCCGGCGCGCCGAACCCGACGCTCGGCTACGTCGACGCGATGCACCAGAGCACGCGCTCGATCCCCGGCCCGACCGTGCTCACCACCTACTGGGCGCTCGGCGGCGACTCGCCGTCGCAGCTCGCGGCGCAGCGCGCGCGGCTGCTGCGCGAGCCGTGGTCGGCGTGGGCGAGCGCGGTGGTCGCGGATCTCGCGCGCGTCCACCCCGATCTGCCCGCGAAGCTGAAGCGCGTCGACCTGATGCGCTACGGCCACGCGATGAGCGTGCCGGTGCCGGGCCTGCGCCGCAGCGCCGCGTTGCGCGCGCTCGCCGCGCCGCAGCGGCGCGTGCAGTTCGCGCACGCCGACCTGTCGGCGTACTCGGTGTTCGAGGAGGCGCTGTACCACGGTGCGCGCGCCGGGCGCGCGGCGGCCGGCGGCGCGGCGCCGACCTGACGGCTCAGCCGCGCATCAGCGCCTCGATCTCGCGCGCCGCGACCGGCACGCCGCGGCTGATCAGCTCGCAGCCGCTGGCGGTGACGACGGCGTCGTCCTCGATGCGGATGCCGATGTGCCAGAAGCGCTCGGGCACGCCCGGCGCCGGCCGCACGTACAGGCCGGGCTCGAGCGTCACGACCATGCCCGGCTCGAGCACGCGCGACGGCTTCGCGACGATGCGCTGGCCGGTGCCGTCGACCTGCTCGCCGGGCGGCTCGCCGAGCGACAGGTACTCGCCGGCGTCGTGGACGTCGCGGCCGAGCCAGTGGCCGGTGCCGTGCATGTAGAACTGGCGGTACGCGGCCGACTCGATCACCGCGTCGAGATCGCCGACGGTGTCGCGGTCGAGCAGGCCGCTGTCGAGCATGCCCTGCGCCAGCACGCGCACCGCGGCGTGGTGCGCGTCGCGCTGGCGCTTGCCCGGCCGGGTCGCGTCGGCGGCGGCCTCCTGCGCCGCGAGCACGATCTCGTAGAGTTCGCGCTGCGCCGGCGTGAAGCGGCCGTCGGCCGGGAAGGTGCGGGTGATGTCGCTGGCGTAGCCGTCGAGTTCGCAGCCGGCGTCGATCAGGCACAGCTCGCCGGCGCGCAGCTCGGCGTCGGCCGCGGCGTAGTGCAGCACGCAGGCGTTCGCGCCGGCCGCGACGATCGACGGGTACGCCGGGCTCTGCGCGCCGCGGCGCCGGAATTCGTGCAGCAGCTCGGCCTCGATCTCGTACTCGCGCACCGCGCCGTTCGGCTCGGCGCGCAATCGCGCGGCGCTGAAGCGCATCGCGCGCACGTGCGCGTCGGCGCTGATCTGCGCGGCGCGGCGCATCGTCGCGAGCTCGCTGGCGTCCTTGCGCAGGCGCATCTCGGCCAGCAGCGGCGCCACGTCGCGCAGCATCGCCGGCGTCTCGACGCCGCTGCGGGCGCGGCCGCGCAAGGTCGCGAGCCAGCCCTCGGCGCGCCGCGTCAGCGCGGCGCCGGCGCCGAACGGCAGCCACAGCGCCGGCTGGTTCGCCAGGCGCAGCAGCAGCACCTCGTCGAGCGACGCGGCATCGAACGCCGCGTCGACACCGAGCGCGGCCGGCGCAGCCTCGACGCCGAGGCGCACGCCATCCCAGATCTCGCGCTCCGGATCCTTCGGGCGGCAGAACAGCAGTGCCTCGCCGCTCGCCTGCAGCGCGAGCCACGCGCCCGGCTCGTCGAAGCCGGTCAGGTAGTGGAACGAGCTGTCGTGGCGGTACGGGTGGTCGTTGTCGCTGTTGCGATTGCGCTCGGGCGCGGTCGGGATCACCGCGACACCGCCGCCGGCCGCGCGCAGCGCCTCGGCCAGCCGCGCCCGGCGCTCGCTGAAAGGGGAAGAACTCATGCCGGAACTGTAGCGGGCCAGGCGCCGGTGTTCCGCGCGCCAGCGCACGCAGCGGCCGTCAGTGGCGCTGGGTGGCCTGCGCGACGCGCCAGCCAGCGTAGACCGCGGCCGCCAGGCTCGCCAGGCGCAGCCCGCGGCGCCAGCCGCCGCGCGCCCCGAGGACGGGCACGAGGCCGCCGAGCAGCGCCGCGACGCCGCGGTAGCGCCGGAACATCGTGAGTGCGAGCGTGACCCAGCCGCCATCGGCCGCCGCCGCGGCGTGGCCGAACACCTGCCGGCCGAGCCGCCCGCCGAGCGCGTCGCGCAGCAGGTTCGGCAGCCGCACCGCCTGATGCACGCCGGCGATGTCGTCGCGCAACGCGGCGCGGTCGAACGCAATGCGCGTCAGCAGCACCTGCTTGCGGGCGTGGCGGTCGAGGGCGTTCATCGGGGCGCGCCGTCGCGGGCCGGCGTTTCGCCGCGCAGCAGTGTGGCATCGGTGCGCAGCTCGGCCAGCGTCTCGGCCAGCAGCGGCGGCTCGGCGCGCAGCCGGGCGCGCAGCCAGGCCAGCAGCGCGGCGCCGGCGAGCGCGTAGGCGAGCGCGAGCCAGCCGAGCACGGCTTGGCCGAGCGTCGCCCACCAGGCGACCGCGAGCCAGGCCGACAGCGCGACCAGCGCGCCGCCGAACAGCAGCACCGCCGCGAAGCTCGCGACCAGCGTGAAGACGAGCCGTTCGCTCGCCTCGCCGATCTCGAGGCCGGCCAGCTCGATCCGGTTCTGCAGCAGGCCGACGACACCGCCGGCCACGCGCGACACGGCGGCCGGCAGGCCCAGGGGCTCGTCGCGGTTCACCGCCGGCCGCCGTGCACCGTGGTCGCCGGGTTCAGCGCCGGCCGATCAGCAGGCCGATCACGACGCCGACGCTGGCCGCCGCGACGATCGAGCGCCACGGGTTGTCGTGCACGTAGTCGTCGGTCGCGCTGGCCGCGGCCTTGCCTTTCTCGAGCGCGGTGTCTTGCGCGACGCGCAGCCGCTCGCGCAGCGCCTTCAGCTGCTCGACCGCGCGGCCGCGCAGCTCGGCGGCCTTCTCGCCGGTGGCGTGGGCGGCCTGCGTCAGCATGTCCTCGGCGCCGGCGATCGACTTGCTCACGTCGGCGCGCACGTCGGCGGCAAACTCGGCGGTGGTCTTGGCATTCATCGGGAAATCCTCCGTTCACGGGCGACGTCGAATGCGGGCCGCGCGTAGCGCCCGGCGCGTCTCGACCCTGCGGCCATCATAGCCCGCGATTCAGCGCGGCCAGCTGTTCCGGCGTCCCGACGTTGGCCCAGTCGCCGGCGTAGACCTCGGCGCTGATGCGGCGCGCGCGCATGCCCTCGAACAGGCTCGGCGCGAGCGCCACCCGCGTGCCCGGTGCGATGCCGGCGAGCAGCCGCGGGCGCAGCAGCGCGAGGTTGGCGTAGGTCCAGGTGCGGCCGTCGGGGCCGGGCCCGTCGGCCAGGCCAAGGCCGTCGGCGCCGAGCCCGAAGTCGCCGCGCGGGTGGTACGGCGGGTTCGGCACGAGCCACAGGTGCGCATCGAGCGCGCTCGATTTGAAGCGCTGCACGGCGCTCGCATCGAACGCGAAGCCGGGCGCGAAGATGTCGCCGGAGACGACCCAGAACGGCTCGTCGTCGGCCACCCCGAGCAGCGGCAGCGCGGTGACGATGCCGCCGGCGGTCTCGAGCGCGGCGCCGAAGTCGCGCCCCTCCATCGAATAGCGCAGCGCGACGCCGAAGCGCCCGCCGTCGCCGAGCGCGGCGACGAGTTGCGCTTCGAGCCACG
>DATMIN010000428.1:0-13366 GCA_035554275.1 Burkholderiaceae bacterium | reverse complement strand
GTTGTCCCTGGCGCGGCTCAGAACGGGCGTCGGTGTGGGCCGACGCGGCGGGTGCCAGCTTAGTACAGCTTCTTGGGCAGCTGCATGCTGCGCACGCGCTTGTAGTGGCGCTTGACGGCGGCTGCCTTCTTGCGCTTGCGCTCGGCGGTCGGCTTCTCGTAGAACTCGCGGGCGCGCAGGTCGGTCAGCAGGCCGAGCTTTTCGATGGTGCGCTTGAAGCGGCGCAGCGCGACGTCGAACGGCTCGTTTTCTTTGACGCGAATCGTAGTCATGTAGGGGGTTGATCCTGAATGGGCGCTCGGTGTCGACAGGGGCCGAAGAGATCAGGCGCCGTGGCGCCTGCTGACTCGGTCTGTTGATCGATCGCGCGTGCTATAGCAAAGACCGTCGATTATAGCGCGGCGTTTGGCGGGGTGCAATTGCCGTTGCCGAGCGGCCAGGCGGTGGCGCTGGCGAGCGCCGTGGCGCAGGCCCAGGCGCTCGCCCAGGCCCACTGGAAGTTGTAGCCGCCGAGCCAGCCGGTCACGTCGACGACCTCGCCGATGAAGTACAGCCCGGGCACGCGCCGGCTTTCCATCGAGCGCGAGCTCAGCTCGCGGGTGTCGACCCCGCCGGCCGTGACCTCGGCCTTGCGATAGCCCTCGCTGCCCTGCGGGCGCAGCGCCCAGCGCTGCAGCCGCTCGGCGACGCCGGCGAGATCGCGGTCGCGTTGGTCGGGCAGCGGCCGCTCGGCCAGCACGGGCTCGTCCTGGAGCCACACCTCGGCCAGGCGCTTCGGGATCATCTCGGCGAGTTCGTTGCCGAGCCGGCGGCGCGAGTCGCGCTTGCGTTGCACCAACTCGCTCGTCAGATCGCGCCCCGGCGCGAGATCGAGCGTCAGCGGCGTGCCCTCGCGCCAGTAGCTCGAAATCTGCAGCACGGCCGGGCCGCTCAGACCGCGGTGGGTGAACAGCAGGTCCTCGTCGAACCGCGCCCGCTCGACGCCCTCGCCGGTCTCGATCGATGCCGGCAGCGACAGGCCCGAGAGCGCCGCGAACGGCGCCCACGTCGCCGGGTCGAACGTCAGCGGCACCAGCGCGGGGCGGGTCGGCAGGGTCGCGTGATCGAACTGGCGCGCGAGCCGGTAGCCGAAGTCGGTGGCGCCGATCTTCGGAATCGACAGGCCCCCGCTCGCGACCACGAGTTGGCGCGCGCCGACCGTGCCGCGATCGGTGTCGATCTCGAAGCCGTCGGCTACGCGCCGTACCGCCGCCACCGCGCACGGCTGCCAGCGCGTCACGCCGCCCTGCGCGCACTCGCGCAGCAGCAGCTCGATGATCGCCTCGCTGCCGGTGTCGCAGAACAGCTGGCCCTTGTGCTTCTCGTGCCAGGCGACGCCGTGGCGCCCGAGCAGCGCGATGAAGTCGGCCGGCGTGTAGCGCGCCAGCGCGGAGCGGCAGAACGGCGGGTTCGCCGACAGGAAGTTCGCCGGGCCGACATCGCGGTTCGTGAAGTTGCAGCGTCCGCCGCCGGAGATGCGGATCTTCTCGGCGACCTTCGCGGCATGATCGAGCAGCAGCACCCTGACGCCGCGCTGCCCGGCCACGCCGGCGCAGAACAGCCCGGCCGCGCCGGCGCCGACCACCACCGCGTCGAAGCTTGCGGCCGTCACTCAGGCGATCTGCTCGTCCGGCAGCGTGGCGCAGGCCGCGGCCAGCGCGGCCGTGAGGCACTCGACCTGCTGCGTGATCGGCGCCGGCGCGGGCTTCTCGCCGCTGACGACCGACTGGATGTAGACCGCGGTTGTCGCCGCATCACACCCGCGCGGCAGCACCGGCAGCCCGGTCAGCACGCCTTCGTGCGCCGGGCGCGACAGATCGGGGCGCAGCCGCCCTGCGATGAACACGTCGAATCGCGGCGCGCGGCGCGGGTCGGCGACCGGCTCGCCCTCGGTGCCGCGCAGCAGCATCGCATCGGCGCCGCTGCGGGTCAGGAACTCCGAGAGCAGCGTCGAGTATTCCGGATGCGTGTGGTTGACCACGCGCAGCGACGCCGCGCCCCCGAACGGCGCCAGCACCTTGGCCACGGTGTGCCCGGAGTTGCGGAGGCCTACGACCCGCCGCACCTCGAGCAACCGGGCCAGCGATGGGCACAGGTGCTCGGTCGCGATGAAGACGGGCTCGCGCCGCGCCCAGCCGTGCGCCACTTCCTCGGCGTCGCGCGCGAACGGCAGGCCGAGGTCGTGAAAGATTTGGGCGCTGGTGATGCGGTTGGCATCGAGCATCGGCCCGTGCACCAGCACCGGCACGCCTTCCTGCGCCAGCAGCAGCGCGAGCAGCGGTGTGAGATTCGGCAGCTTGCGCGCGCCGTTGTACGACGGCAGCACGACCGTCGGCCGCGTGATCGGGACCGTGATGCAGCGTTGCTGCGCCGCGCGCAGGAACCCCGCGAGTTCGTCGGGGGTTTCGCCCTTGATGCGCATCGCCAGCGCGAAGGCGCCGATCTCCAGGTCGCTGACCTGCCCGTCGAGCACCTGGCTCATCAGATCGAAGGCCTGCGGCTCGGTCAGCGCGCGCGCGCCGTCCTTGCCGCGCCCGATCTCTTTGATGTAGTTCGCGATCGCCATCTGTCATTGTCTCCGTGCCGGCGAATCGCAATTTTCAGGCCCGCCGGCGCACCGGCCAACGCCACGCCGCCCAGCCCACGCCGGGCGCCAGGACATCACGCTTCGCCGCCCATCTTCACAGCGCATCGGGTTAACAGAGAAGGCGCGCGCCGCTATCATCATCCTAGGGGTGGGCGCGCTTTTTCGGTGGCACGCGCTTGCCTCGCTTCCACCCCGCGACCAAGATTGACGAGGCCCGCGATCGCGTCGCGCCCACCGACTCGAGAACCCCGCGCAGATGAACGAAACGACACTGGCCCTGCCCACGGAACGCGGCGATCGCGTGCGCACGCTGACCCGCGCGCTCGAGTCCGACGACGCGGTGCTGGCCGACGCGCTGCTCGAGATGCTCGACCGGGTCGACGTGCTGCTCTCGGTGAAAGACGCCGCCAGTGGCCGCTACCTGTACGTCAACGACGCGATGGCGGCGCTGTTCGGCCGGGCGGCCGGCGCGATGGCCGGCGTCACCGACGCCGAGCTGATGGACGCGGCCCAGGCCAACGCGATGCGCGCGGCCGAACAGACCGCGCTCGCCCATGCCACGCCGACGCTCAGCGAGCACCGCCTCGAGCGCGACGGCGGTCGGCGCGAGTTCAGCGTGAGCCGCCTGCGGCTGCCGCGCGCCGATGGTGGGCCGGCGCGCCACGTGCTCGGCGTGTGGGTCGAGCAGACGGTCGCGCACCAGCGCGAGCAGCAGATGGCGCAGGCGCTGGCGCAGCTCGAGCAGCAGCAGATCGCCGCCGAGATGCTGCGCCGCGAGAGCCAGGATCAGGGCCTGCGCGACACCGCCACCGGCCTGTACCAGCGTGCGCACTTCGACGATCAGCTGCGCCGCGAGGTCGACCTGTCGTCGCGCGAGCACCGCGAGTTCGCGCTGGTCGCGATCACGCTCGACCCGCTGAGCGACGCGGTCCGGGCGCTCGGCGCCGAGGCGCGCACCCGCATCCTCGAGGCGATCGGCCGGCTGCTGCGCAGCAACACGCGCGCGATGGACGCGTCGTGCCGGCTCGACGAAGACCGCTTCGCCGTGCTGCTGTCGGGCGTCGGTCTCGCGACCGCCCATTCGCGGATGGAAGGGCTGCGGCGCCAGTGCGCGACGCAGATCGTCGTGCTCGAAGGGCGCGATCTCGGCTTCACGGTGTCGATGGGCGTGGCGAGCTTCCCGCACACCGCGCACACCGAGGCCGACCTGATGCGCGCCGCCGATACCGCGCTGGCCGAGGCGCGCAAGCGCGGCGGCAATCACGTCGCGCTGGCGAGCATCCGCTTCGAGCTCGGCGGCGCCTGACGCGCCCGCGCCGGCCTCAGCCGGCCTTCTTCTTCAGCAGCGCGAGCGCGGCGCGCCACTCGTCGGGCGTGACGGGCGTGATCGAGAGCCGGTTGCCGCGCTTGAGCACGATCATGCTCGCCAGCGCCGCCGCCTCGCGCATCTCGGCCAGCGACAGCAGCCGTGTCTTGCGCACCAGCTTCACGTCGACGTGCAGCCAGCGCGGCGCCTCAAGGCTCGACTTCGCATCGAAGTAGTGGCTCGTCGGATCGAACTGGGTCGCGTCGGCGTAGGGCGCACTCGAGACCTCGGCGACGCCGACGACGCCCGGCTCGGGGCACGACGAGTGATAGAACAGCACGCCGTCGCCCGGCTGCATGTCGTCGCGCATGTAGTTGCGCGCCTGGTAGTTGCGCACGCCGACCCACGGCACCGTTTGCGCCGGTGCGTTCGCGAGGTCGTCGATCGAGCACTCGGAGGGCTCGCTCTTCATCAGCCAGTGGCGCATCGGGTGACGAGAAGGAAGAGGGAAGAAAGGTGTCCGCCGCGAACCGTGGGCCGCATTCCTGAACCAGGAGTTCAGGTGGGCGAGGTCAGCCCGGCTTCGGGTTCATCTGACGCGAGACGATCACACCAACCGGGCGATGTTCCAAGCCCTTGCTCAGAAGAGCATAGGTTCAAGGAAATATAAAACCCACGCGAAGGCGACGGACCGATTCATTCTATGCCTGCGGCCCGCACCGTGGGGGCTTCGCTCAGAGCAATTGCCCGTCGGCGCCGAGGGCCTGATCGAGCCGCGCGATCAAGCCGTCGACGTCGACCTCGCCGCCGGCCACCTCGGGCGCGCTCGGCCGCACCGGCGGGTGGCCGGCGAGCGCGTACGCGAGGTTCAGCGCCGCCAGCACCGCGATGCGCTCGCGCGCCTTCACCTTGCCGCCGTCGCGGATCGCGCTCATCTCGCGGTCGACGTTGCCAACGGCTTCGAGCAATGCGATCTCGCCACCGTCGGGGCAGCCGAGCAGGTAGCTCTGGCCGAGGATCGTGACCTCGAGTTGCTTCATGCGCTGCCGCCTCCGGGCTCGTTGCCGCGCACCGCGCCGGCCGGCAGCGCGGCGTCGGTCGGCAACCGCTCGAGCAGCGCGTCGATGCGGCCGCGCGCGGCGTTCAGGCGCGAGCGCAGGTTGTCGCGCTCGTGGCTCACCGTCTCGAGCTGCTGCGCGAGCAGCGCGTTCGTGCGCTGCAGCTCGGCATGTCGCACCAGCAGGCGCTCGACCCGCTCGGCGAGTTCTTCGATCTTCGACATGGCGGGTGGACTGACGACGCGGTGGCGATGGACGACTGATTGTAAAGGTCGGCCTGTTTACAATCGTTGCCGTTGGTGCCCGTGCCGGTGTTCAGCCGGCACAGTTAAACGGGAAGCAGAAGGAAGGCGCGCCAAGCGCGTCGACCGAATCTGCGCTGCCCCCGCAACGGTACGGCGGACGAAGCCCTCACGCTTCGGCGATTGCGCACACACCACTGAAGGCCATCGCCTTTGGGAAGGACGCAAGCGTTGCTCCGCCAGCCCGGATACCGGCCAACAAGGCGGTGCGCTGCGCGAGCGGTGCGCCATGAGGTGCGCGCCCGCGGGGAAGCTGGCGCGCACGACTACGTCTTGCGAGTCCTTCCAATGTTCAAGTTCTGTTCGGTGCACCAAGCACCTCGCGACACGCGCGCGCGTCGCATGCGGCTGCGCCTGGCCGCGTCGATGATCGGCGCGGCCTGCGTCGGCGCCATGGCGCAGACCAGCCTGTCGCCGGTGACCGTCACCGCGACCCGTTTCCCGGCGGCGGCGGCCGACCTGCCCTTCGGGGTCAGCGTGCTGACGGCCGATGCCATCCGGGCGTCCGGGGCGACCACCGTGAACGAGGCGATCATGAAGCTGCTCGGCGTCCCCGGGCGCATCGACCCCTATGGCGGCGGCGACTACGGGCTGGACCTGCGCGGCTTCGGCGCGACGGCCGACAACAACCAGGTCGTCATCGTCGACGGCATCCGCATCAACGAGGCGGATCTCGGCGGCACGCGGCTGGCCGGCATCCCGATCGACGCGGTCGAGCGCATCGAGGTCATCCGCGGCAGCGCGGCGGTCCTCTACGGCGAGGGCGCCACCGGCGGCGCGATCGTCATCACCACCAAGGCCGGCCGGGGCGCGGCGCGCCAGAGCCAGGCCGATGTCTACGCCGCGGCAGGCAGCTTCGGGCTGCGCGAGGCGCGCGCCAGCGCGACGCTGGCCACCGGCGGCTTCTCGCTCGACGCGACCGCGAGCAAGCGCGACACCGACAACGACCGCGACAACTACCGCTCCCGCACCGACGGCGCGTCGCTCACGGGCCAATGGAGCAACGACTGGCTGCGCGCCGGCGCGCGTTACGCCTACGACCACCTCGACACCGGGCTGCCCGGTGAGTTGAGCGCGGCCCAGTACGCGGCCGACCCGCACCAGACCAGCAAGCCGCTGGACTCGGCCGGCATCCGCAACAACCGCCGCAGCCTGTTCGGCGAAGCCACGCTCGGCGACTGGCAGATCGGCGTGGACGCCGGCTGGCGCACCAAGGCACTGAACAGCGACTACATCAGCAGCGGCTTCGTCTATGCGTACGATGTCGACGCCAGCACCTACGCGTTGCGGGCGCGTCATGCGGCCAAGTTCGGCGCCTACGCCAACAGCTTCGTCGCCGGCATCGACCAGGGCGAGTGGAAGCGCACGGTGCCCGGGGCGTTCGGCTCCGAGGCGAACCAGCGCTCGCAGGCGGTGTACCTGAGGGACGAGCTGGCGCTGCCCGGCGGCACCCGCCTGAGCGCCGGCTGGCGCAGCGCGCGCGTCAAGGAAGACAACACGAGCGCGACCGGGAATCTGGACGATCACCCGAACGCCTGGGAACTCGGCGTCGTCCAGCCGGTGGGCGGCGGCGTCTCGGTCTACGGCCGCTACGGTCGCAGCTTCCGGCTCGCCAATGTCGACGAGTTCGGCTTCACGACCCCTGGCCTCGCGCTGAAGCCGCAGACGTCGCGCGACGCCGAACTCGGCGCGCGCTGGGCGCACGCGCACGGCAGCGCCGAACTGCGCGTGTACCGCAGTGCGCTGACGAACGAGATCGGCTACGACCCGAACGCTGTCGGCCCGAGCAGTGCGTTCGGCTTCAACGGCGCCAACGTCAACTTCGATCCGACCCGTCGCGAAGGGCTGGAGCTCGAACTGACGCAGGCGATCGCGGCGAATGCGAACCTGCGCGTCAATGCCGCGGCGCGCCGCGCGCGTTTCAGCGCCGGCGCCTACCAGGGCAACGACGTACCGCTGACGCCGCGCCGCACGCTGGCGCTGCGCGCCGACTGGTCGCCGGCTGCCGGCCACCGGATCGACGCCGGCGTCAACGTCGTGTCCTCGCAGCGCCCGGACTTCGAGAATACCTGCCGCATGCCCAGCTACACCACCGCCGACCTGCGCTACGCCTATCGTTGGCGCCTGGCGGAGCTGGCTGTCGGCGTGTCGAACCTGGCCGATGCCAAGTACTACACGCAGGCGTTTGCGTGCGTCGGCGGCGCGGTCGAGTCGATCTACCCGGAGGCCGGGCGCGCCGTCACCGTGTCGATGCGCCTGCACTTCTAGCCCAGGGGCGCCGTGAAACCCCGGCCAGCGGACGCACCGATGAAGCGCCGGCTCGCGGCGCTGGTGCTGCTGTGGCTGGCGGCGGCCGCGCACGCGCAGGTCTCGGCGCGCGACGATCGTGGCGCGACGCTGACGCTGGCCGCGCCGCCGCAGCGCATCGTCAGCCTGCTGCCGTCGCTGACCGAGAGCGTCTGCGCGCTCGGCGCGTGCGACCGGCTCGTCGGCACCGACAAGTTCTCGAACTGGCCGGCACCGGTGCGCACGCTGCCCAAGCTCGGCGGCCTCGAGGACGCGCAGATCGAGCGCATCGCCGCGCTCCATCCCGACGTGGTGATGGTCTCGAGTTCGGCGCGCATCGTCGACCGGCTCGAGGCGCTCGGCCTGAAGGTGCTGGTGCTCGACTCCGACCGCCACGCCGATGTGAAGCGCAGCCTGGTCGCGATCGCGCGGCTGCTCGGCAAGCCCGACGCGGCCGATCGCGTGTGGGCGGCGATCGAGCGCGAGCTGCAGGCAGCGCGCGCGCGCGTGCCGGCTGCCCTGCGCGGCCGCAGCGTCTACTTCGAGATCGACCCGACGCCGTACGCGGCCGGCGCCGGCTCGTTCATCGGCGAGACGCTGAGCAGCCTCGGCCTGGCGAACGCGCTGCCGGCCGCGCTCGGGCCGTTCCCGAAACTGAACCCGGAGTACGTGCTGCGGCTGCAGCCCGACCTGTTGATGGCCGCGCGGCCCGCGCTCGACGAGATGCGCGCCCGCCCCGGCTGGACCGCGCTGCGCGCGCTGCACGACGGCCGCAGCTGCGGCTTCGCCGGCGATCGCTACGAGTTGCTGATCCGCCCCGGGCCGCGCCTGGGCGAAGCGGCGGGCGTGATCGTCGACTGCCTCGTCGGCATCGCGGCGCGCGCCGACCCGGCGGCGCCGCGCTGATGGCGATGGCCGACGCACCGCGCCGCCGCCGGCTCGCGATCGGCCTCGCGCTCGCGAGCGCGCTGCTGCTGCTCGCCGGCCTGGCGGCCGGCAGCGAGGGCTGGTCGCCGGCGCGCTTGTGGCAGCTCATCGGCGGGCCCGACGGCGCGTTGATCGTCGGCCAGATCCGCGCGCCGCGCACGCTCGGCGCGTGGCTCACCGGCGCGCTGCTCGGGCTGGCCGGCGCGACCGCGCAAGGCCTGTTCCGCAACCCGCTCGCCGATCCGTACCTGCTCGGCTCGGCCTCGGGCGCGGCGCTCGGCGTGGTGCTCGTGCTCGCGGCGAGCACGCTCGGCGGCCAGGCGCTCGGGTTGGCCACGCTCGGTGCGCTCGCACGCGTCGGGCTGGCCGGCGCGGCGTTCGCCGGCGCGCTCGGCGGCGTGCTGCTGACGCTCGCGCTCGCGCGCGGCGCGCAGCAGACGACGCGGCTGCTGCTCGCCGGTGTGGTGGTCGGCGTCGTGCTCGCGGCCGTCGGCGACCTGGTCACGAGCGCGGCGCCCGATGCGCTGCGCGGCAAGCAGGCGTTCCTGCTCGGCAGCACCGGCTATGTCGGCTGGAGCGCCTGCGCGCTGCTCGCGCTAGGCCTCGTGATCAGCCTGCCGCTCGCCGCGCGGCTGGCGCGCGCGCTCGACGCGCTGACGCTCGGCGCCGACACCGCGCGCAGCCTCGGCCTCGAGTTGACGCGGCTGCGGCTCGCGCTCGTCGGCGCGATCGCGCTGGCGACCGGCGTCGCGGTCTCGCAGACCGGGCTGATCGCGTTCGTCGGGCTGGTCGCGCCGCACCTGGTGCGGCGTTTCGCGCCGGCGCGGCATGGCTTCCTGCTGGTCGCGAGTGCCGCGGCCGGCGGCGTGCTGCTGCTTGCGGCCGACGTGCTCGCGCGCAGCCTGATCGCGCCGCAAGAGGTGCCGGTCGGCGTGCTCTCCGCGGTGCTCGGCGGCGGCTATCTCGTCTGGCTGCTGCGGCGCGGGGCCGGGCCATGAATTCATTGCGCGCGCACGGTGTCGGCGTCACGCTCGGCAACACGCCGGCGCTGCGCGACGTGAGCGTGGCGCTGCGGCCGGGCTGGACCGCGATCGTCGGCCCGAACGGCGCCGGCAAGTCGACGCTGCTGCGCGTGCTCGCCGGCCTGCTCGTGCCCGACGTCGGGCATGCGTTGCTCGACGAGCGCGAACTCGCGGCCTGGCCTGCCCGCGAGCGTGCGACACGCATCGCGTGGCTCGCACAGCAGGGCGAGGCGACCGGCGAGTTGACGGTGCGCGAGGTCGTGCACCTCGGCCGGCTGCCGCGGCTCGGGCTGTTCGGCGCGCCCGGGCCGGCCGACGAGGCCGCTGTCGACGCCGCGCTGCGCGCCGCCGAGTGCGAGGCGTGGCAGCAGCGCCGCCTGCCCGAACTCTCCGGCGGCGAGCGCCAGCGTGTGCTGCTGGCGCGCGCGCTCGCGGTCGGCGCGCCGTGGCTGCTGCTCGACGAGCCGACGACGCACCTCGACCCGCCGCATCAGGCCGCGCTGGTGCGGCTGGTACGGCGCGAGGTCGCCGCGGGGATCGCGGTCGTCAGCGTGCTGCACGACCTGTCGCTCGCGCTGCTCGCCGACACGCTCGTCGTGATGCAGGCCGGCCGCCTCTGTGCCGAGGGCGCGCCCGCCGACGCGGCGCTGCAGGCCGCACTGATCGAGGTGTTCGACGGCGCGATCCGCATCGAGCGGCTCGGCCCGCGCTGGCTGGCGATTCCGGAGCTGGACGTGCGCTGAGCGTGGGGCGGTCAGGCCTCTTCGCCGGGCGGCATGTCGAGCGGCATCGGCATCGTCGTCAAGCGGTTCGGCGTGCTCGTCGACCACAGCGCGCCCGGCGTGGTGTCGATCGAGGTGTTGACGAGGTGCATCAGCGTCAGGCTCGCGCGCGAAGCGATCTTGCGCAGCGTCTGCTGCTGGCGCTGCGACCACTCGAGCGGTGCGCCGCGCTGCTCGCAGCTGAAGGTGCCGAACAGCCCGCCGTTGACCGAGCAGCTCATGTCCATCAGCGAGCCGATGCCGGCCCCGCGCAGGTAATCGCGCAGGCCGCCGGCGGTGACGGGGTCGGTCGCCGCATCGGTGACGACGACGCTGCCGTCGCGGTGCAGCTGCTCGGTGTAGAGGCCGCGCGCGGGCTGCGCGATGTCGGGCGCGGCGATCATGCGGTCGGCGTCGGCGTCGTACATCGCGATCGAGCGCAGCACGCGGCCCGGCGGCGTGTCGACGAACAGGCGCAGGCCGGCACGCGAGCAGCCGATCTGCGCGGCGACGAAACGCATCAGCTCCTCGAGGTAGCGCGCGCTGTCGATCTCGCCGCGCTCGAGGCGCCCGGAGATCTGCTGCAGGTCGGACGGGTCTGTCATGGCCGCAGATTATCGGCCGCGCGGCGGCGCCGACTCGGACGCGGCACCCCGCGCGTTCGTGGGGGTCGGCGGCTGCGCGCCGGACGCGAACGCATCGCACCAGCGCGCCACCGCGCAGCGCTCGCACAGCGGCCGGCGCGCCTGGCAGACGTAGCGGCCGTGCAGGATGAGCCAGTGGTGGGCATCGACGAGGAAAGGCCCCGGCACGCGCCGCAGCAGGCCGTGCTCGACCTCGAGCGGCGTGCGGCCGGGCGCGAGACCGGTGCGGTTCGAGACCCGGAAGATGTGCGTGTCGACGGCCATCGTCGGCTCGCCGAACGCGACGTTGAGCACCACGTTCGCGGTCTTGCGGCCAACGCCGGGCAGCGCCTCGAGCGCGGCACGCTCGCGCGGCACGCGGCCGCCGTGCTGCTCGACGAGCCTGCGGCAGGTCTCGAGCAGGTGCTTGGCCTTGGTGCGGTACAGGCCGATCGTGCGGATGTGCTCGGTCAGGCCATCGAGGCCGAGCGCGAGCATCTGCTGCGGCGAGTTCGCGACCGCGAACAGGCGGCGCGTCGCTTTGTTGACGCCGGCGTCGGTGGCCTGCGCCGACAGCAGCACCGCGGCGAGCAGCTCGAACACGCTGCTGTACTCGAGCTCGGTCTCGGGCTCGGGGTTCGCGGCCTTCAGGGTCGCGAAGAACGGCTCGATGTCGGCGCTCTTCATCCGCTCGCCCGTGCCTGCGCGAGGCCGGCGAGCCGCGCGCTGCGCTCCCGCTCGTCGCGCGCCAGGCGCTCGCCGTGCCAGGCGTAGCGGGCGCGTGCGTCGTCGGCCCGCGCGGTGCTCCAGGCCTGCCAGCCGGTGCGCTCGCCGGTCACTGGCCGCAGTGCGATGCAGTCGACCGGGCAGGCCGGCACGCACAGTTCGCAGCCGGTGCACTGCGCCTCGACGATGGTGTGCATCGCCTTCGGCGCGCCGACGATGCAGTCGACCGGGCAGGCGCGCAGGCACAGCACGCAGCCGATGCACCAGTCTTCGTCGATCACCGCGACGCGGCGCGGCGCCTCGGCCCCGTTCGCCGGGTTCAGCGGCAGGGCGGGGCGGCCGCTGAGCGCCGCGAGCCGCGCGATGCCTTCGGCGCCGCCGGGCGGGCACTGGTTGATCTCGGCCTCGCCGGCGGCGATCGCCTGCGCATAGGCATGGCAGTCGGGGTAGCCGCAGCGCGTGCACTGCGTCTGCGGCAGCGCGGCGTCGAGCACGCGCGCGAGATCGGTGTCCGGGGCGACGCCGGTGTTCACCGCTTCGTGCGCGCGGCCGCTTTCTTGGTGACCAGCCCCTTGACGGCCGGCTTCTTGGCCACCGCACGCGCGCTCGCCTTCGCGCCGTTCAGCGCCTTCGGCGGCGCGTCCTGGTGTTCGGCGATGAACTCGCGCACCCGCGGATAGACCTTCTCGCGCCAGCGCCGGCCCGAGAAGATGCCGTAGTGGCCGGCGCCGACCACGTCGTAGTGGAACTGGCGGTCCTTCGGGATGCCGGTGCACAGGCCGTGCGCAGCGCGGGTCTGGCCGGCGCCGGAGATGTCGTCGAGCTCGCCCTCGATCGTCAGCAGCGCGCTGGTCTTGATGTCTTGCGGGCGCACCAGTTCGCCGTGCACGTGCCAGTCGCCGTTCACGAGCGCGAAGTCCTGGAACACGATCTTGATGGTGTCGAGGTAGTACTCGGCGGGCATGTCGAGCACCGCGTTGTACTCGTCGTAGAAGCCGCGGTGGAACTCGGCGTTGTCGTCGTCGCCGCGCACCAGGTCGAGGAAGTAGTCGTAGTGCGACTTCAGGTGCCGATCCGGGTTCATCGCGACGAACCCGGTGTGCTGCAGGAAGCCCGGGTAGACCGGCCGGCCGCTGCCGGGGAAGTTGGTCGGCACGCGATAGATCACGTTGTTCTCGAACCACTCGTAGCTCTTGTTCATCGCCAGGTTGTTGACGGCGGTGGGGCTCTTGCGGGCGTCGATCGGGCCGCCCATCATCGTCATCGTGCGCGGCGTCGGCTCGCCGCGGCTGGCCATCAGCGAGATCGCCGCGAGCACCGGCACCGTCGGCTGGCACACCGAGATCACGTTGGTCTCGGGGCCGATGTGGCGGATGAACTCCTGCACGTACGCGACGTAGTCGTCGAGGTGGAACGCGCCGACCTCGGCCGGCACCATGCGCGCGTCGGTCCAGTCGGTGATGAAGACCTTGTGGTCTTTGAGCAGTTCGCGCACGGTTTCGCGCAGCAAGGTCGAATGGTGTCCGGACAGCGGCGCGACCACCAGCACGGTGGGCTGGTCCTTCATGCGGGTGAGCATCGGCAGGTCGTCGGTGAAGCGCTTGAAGCGCAGCAGGCGGCAGAACGGCTTTTCCAGCGCGACCTGCTGCTGCACGGCGACGTCGATGCCGTCGATGTTCACGCCGTTGATCTCGAACTCCGGCTTCTCGTACTCCTTCGAGAGCCGGTG
>DATMIN010000427.1:0-7501 GCA_035554275.1 Burkholderiaceae bacterium | reverse complement strand
GGACCAGTACGATACGGTGCATCGCCGCAATGCCTCGATCGTCTACCTGCGATACGAGCGCGAACAGCTGCTGAAGCAGCCGGCGAGGGCCACGCAACCATGAACACGAAGCCGAAACTTCCGTCGCCATCGTCTTCACCGACGCGGCGCCGCCTGCTGATCGGCGCCGGCGCGTGGCCGCTGCTGGTCGTGCCGGCGGTTCGCGCCGCGGTCGGCGGGTTGCCGACCAACACCGGGCACGACGACACCTCGCCCGAATGGGAATTGCTGCGCCGGCGTCTCTACGGCAACCGGCCGATCGCGACGGCGGGCGCGAGCCGCGTCCAGCTGATCGCGCCGCCGCGCGCCGCGTACGGCGCCTCGGTGCCGGTGAAGATCGTCTCCAGCCTGCCGCAGCGGCCCGAGCTGTACGTGAAGCGGCTGCAGGTGCTGGTCGACAAGAACCCGTCGCCGCTGGCGGCCACGCTCGAGCTGACGCCCGAGGTCGGCCAGGCCGATTTCGAGACGCGCTTGCGCGTCGACGAGTACAGCCATGTGCGCGTCGTCGCCGAGCTGTCGAACGGCGAGCTGCACACCGCGTCGCGCTTCGTCAAGACTTCGGGCGGCTGCTCGGCGCCGCCGAACCGCGACTCGCCCGAGCTGATCGGCCGGACCCAGTTCAAGCTGCCGGCGCCGCCGACGATGAACGCGCCCTGCAGCGCCGAGGTGACGGTGCTGCACCCGAACGACACCGGCTTCGAGCTGAACAACCAGACGGTGATGTACATCCCGTCGTACTTCGTGCGCACGATCGCGGTCAGCTACGCCGGCCGGCGCGTGTTCGACGCCGACCTCGACTTCTCGATCAGCGAGAACCCGACCTGGCGCTTCAACTTCGTGCCGCACGGCCCGGGCGAACTGCGCGCCGAGGTGGCCGACTCGAAAGAGCGCCACTACACCGGCTCGCTGCTGGTCGGGGTCGGGTGATGCTCGACGCGCTGCGCCGCCGGCTCGCGACCACGGCGATCGCGCTCGCGTTCGTGGGGCTGGCGGGGCTGGCGGGGCTCGCGGGCGCGGCGCACGCGGTCGGCGTCCCGCCGGCGTACACGCCGATGGTCGTCGAGCCGACCGGCAGCGCCGATCACGTCGAGTTCGACCTGCGCCCGGCGCTCGCGCGTGCCAAGGCCGAGGGCAAGCGGCTGTACGTGTATCTCGGCGCGAGCGACTGCCCGTACTGCCGGCGCTACGAGGCCTTCCTCGGCAAGAACGCCGAGGCGCTGGTGCCGCAGTTCAAGCCGTGGCTGGTGGTCGATCTGCGCTCGTCGCTCGCGACGACGGCGAACCGGCTGTACCTGCGCACCGGCGCCGGCGCGCTGCCTTACCTCGACTTCCAGCGCGCGATCGGCGACGAGCGCACGCGCATGCTCGTCTACCCGAGCGTGTGGGTGCTCGACGCCGCCGCCAAGCCGCTGATGCAGATGCCGGCCGGCACCGGCACGTTCGAGACGATTGAGGAGCAGCTCGAAATCCTGCAGTTGGTGCAGTAGCCCGAGGTTCTTCTCCTCGAACTGCGGGTTAACCCGCAGTTCTGGCACGAATGTTGCGGTGCAGCATTCGCGGCCGACGTCACCGGCCGCGGGAGCCCGCGATGCGCTGGTCGATCCTCTCCTTGATCCTCGCCCTGGCCGGCCCGGCCGCCCGCGCCGACGACGGCATCCTCGGCGTGCTCGCGCGCTCGCAGCAGCTGCGGCTCGAGCAGATCGCGCCGGCCGACGCCACCAGCGCGCGCGCCGGCGTGGTGCGCGCGAGCTTCGACGCGCTGGTGCAGGCGCTGCACCCGGTGCACCCGGTCGAGCTGCGCGTGATCCGCGGCGAGATCGTCGCCGAGACGATGCAGGGCCGCGTGGTGCTGGCCAACGAGAAGCTCGCCGATCTGGGCGAAGGCGAGCGGCTGTTCATCCTGGCGCACGAGCTCGGCCATGTCGAACTGCAGCACTGGGGCGAGACCGAGCTCCTGTACCTGAAATGGGTGCCGGGCGCCGTGACGCCCGAGCAGACCGACCCGATCGCCGGGCCGCTCGGCCACGACGCCTCGGGCCTCGCGCACCGGCAGGAGCTCGAGGCCGATGCGTTCGCGCTGAACACGCTGCACGCGCTCGGCCGGCCGTGGAGCGACGGCCTGGCCGCGTTCATGCAGCTCGGCGTGACGCAGGACACCGCGACCCACCCCGGCACGCGCAAGCGCGTCGCCTCGTTGCGCGCCGCCGAGGCGCAGTGGGCGACGCAGCGTCAGGCCGCGACGCGGAACGACCCCATCGTATCGGTCAGCCGACCCGACTGACCCTTCAGCGCCTGCGCCGCCGCCGCGAGCTGCTCGACGAGCGCGGCGTTCTGCTGCGTCATCGTGTCGATCTGCGCGATCGCCTGATGCACCTGCTCGATGCCGCTGCTCTGCGACTGGCCGGCCTCGGCGATGTCGCCGATCAGGCGCGACACGCGGTTCACGCTGTCCAGGATCTCCTGCATCGTGCGCCCGGCGTCGTCGACCAGGCGCGAGCCGGCCTCGACCTTGCTGGTCGAATCGCCGATCAGCGCCTTGATCTCGCGCGCCGCCGTCGAGCTGCGTTGCGCGAGCGCGCGCACCTCGGAGGCCACCACCGCGAAGCCGCGGCCGTGCTCGCCGGCGCGCGCCGCTTCGACGGCCGCGTTGAGCGCGAGGATGTTGGTCTGGAACGCGATGCCGTCGATCACGCCGATGATCTCGGAGATCTTCGATGCGCTGCCGTTGATCTCGCCCATGCGCGCGATCACTTCGCGCATCGTCTGCTCGCCGCGCGTGGCGATCGCGCTCGACTGCGCGACCACGGTGCGCGCCTCGTTCGTGCTGCGGACGTTGCTCTGCACGGTGCCGGCGAGCGTGGTCATCGAGCTCGCGGTCTGCTGCAGCGCGCTGGCCTGGCTTTCGGTGCGGGTCGAGAGATCGAGGTTGCCGCTGGCGATCTCCTCGCTCGCGGTGTTGACACCGTCGACCGTCTGGCGCACCTCGAGCACCATCGTGCGCAACTTCTTGCGCATCGAGTTCAGCTCGGCGCGCAACCACGAGACTTCGTCCTTGCCGGGCGACTCGATCTTGGTCTCGAGGTCGCCGCCGGCGATGCGGATCACGCACTGCACGGTCGATTCGACCGAGTCCTTGATGCTGCTGCGGATCACGAGGGCCGCGGCCAGCGCGAACAGGCAGCCGGCGGCCGTGGCCAGCCCCAGGCCCCATGCCGCCGTGCTCGCCGCGACGCCGCCCTGCAGCGCCCACACCGCCCCGCCACCGATGCCCGCGATGACCGCTGTGGTGCCACCGAAGCCCATCGTCACCCGGCGCACCAGGCTCACTCTGCGTATCCAACTCATTGCTTGTCCCCAGTCAGACGGGCCGACGCCGTGTACGACCGGTGTTTGGCCCTGAATTCACGGAATATCGGTGCGCGCGCCGGCGACCTGAGCGCTAAAAGCGCCGCGCAGACGCAAAGAAAGTCGCTGTTTCAGGCCGGGTCGACAATCGGCCAGCCCGCCCGCAAGGCGTGCTGGTGCAAGCGTGCGTCCGGGCGCACGGCCACCGGGTTCGACACCGCGCTCAGCAGCGGCAGATCGCTCGCCGAGTCGGAATAGAACCAGCTCTGCTCGAACGCCGCGAACGTGCCCGCGCCGCCCGGCCGCGCGCGCGCCAGCCACTGCTGCACGCGCGTGACCTTGTGCTCGCGAAAGCACGGCAGGCCATCGATCTCGCCGCTCGGCACGCCGTCGCGCCACACGGCCTCGGTGGCGACCACGTGCGGCACGCCGAACAGGCGCGCGAACGGCTCGGCGATGAAGCGATCGGTCGCGGTGACGATCGCGCACACGTCGCCGGCGTCGCGGTGGCGCTTCACCAGCGCGAGCCGCTCGGCCGGGAGGCGCGCGCGCATCGCCACCTCGAACTCGAGCACCCAGCGCGCCAGCTCGCTGCGCGTGTGCGCGGCCAGCGGCGCGAGGCTGGCGCGGTGCATCGCGTGGATGTCGAGCGTGCCGGCCAGGTAGGCCTGGCAGTAGGCGAGGTAGTCGTCCTCGGCGCGCGGCGCGAGCACGCCGCGGGCGACGAGAAAGCGCGTCCATGCCATGCCGCTGTCGAACGGGATCAGCGTGTGGTCGAGGTCGAACAGCGCGAGCTTCATGCAGCGCTCGCGTGCGGCGTGTCGAGGCGCGCCGCCTCGAGCGCGCCGCGCAGCGCGTTGCAGACGACGATCGCCTCGGCGCGCGCGAGGTCGGCGCGCACCAGCGTGCGCTCGCGCGCGGCCCAGGCCGGGTCGGCGAGCAGCCGCGCCCGCATCACGCCGGGCAGCGCGCCGTCGGCGACCGGCGGCGTCCACCAGTGGCCGTCCAGGCGCAGGAAGACGTTGCTGCGGCCGCCCTCGACGAGCCGGCCGGCGGCGTCGAAGAACAGGCTGTCGAACGCGCCGGCGCGTTCGGCCGCGCGCACGCCGGCGTCGTAGCGCGCCCGCGCGGTGGTCTTGTGCGCGGCCAGCGGGTTCGATGCCGGCAGCGGCTCGGGCGCGACCAGCAGGCGCGCCGGGCCGGGCGGCAGCGGCGCGAGCGGCGCGTGCGTCAGCGTGAGGCGGCCGTCGTGCGCGAGCGCGAGCCGCACGCGGCGCACGCCGCGCTCGTGACGCACGCTGCCCTCGAACGCCTGCACCCGGGCGCGGATCGCGTCGGCATCGATGCCGAAGCCGAGCACGCCGGCGCTGCGCGCGAGACGCTCGAGGTGGCGCTCGAGCTCGCGCACACCGACGCCCGGCTCCCAGCGCATCGTCTCGAACAGCTCGAAACCCGGGTCGAGCCCGGTCAGGAAGCGCGCCTTCAGGCGGCATTCCTCGAACTCGTCGTCGGCGCGGCTGTCGATCGTGATGCCGGCGCCGACGCCGAGCCGCAGCGCACGCCGCCCGCTCGATTCGGCGCCGAGCGTGAGCGTGCGGATCGCCACCGACAGGCAGAAGTCGCCGAGCCTTGCTTCGCCGCGCGGCGCATCGACCCAGCCGATCGCGCCGCAGTACAGGCCGCGCGGCGTGCCCTCGAGCTGCGCGATCAGCTGCATCGTGCGGTGCTTCGGCGCGCCGGTGATCGAGCCGCACGGGAACGTCGCGCGCAGCAGCTCGGGCATGCCGACCTCGGGGCGCGGCCGGGCCTGCACCGTCGAGGTCATCTGGAACACCGTCGTGTACGGCTCGATCGCGAACAGCGACGGCACCTTCACCGAGCCGGTCTGCGCGAGGCGGCCGAGATCGTTGCGCAGGAGATCGACGATCATCAGGTTCTCGGCGCGGTTCTTGATGTCGATCGCGAGCAGGCGCGCCGACTCGCTGTCGCTCTCGGGCGGCGCGACGCGCGCGGCCGTGCCCTTCATCGGCCGCGCGGTCAGCACGCCGGCCTCAAAGCGCAGGAACAGCTCGGGCGAGCACGACAGCATGTGCGTCGCGCCGCCCTCGCCGGCCGGCAGCTCGATCAACGCGCCGAACGCGACCGGCTGGCGCGCGCGCAGCGCGCGGTACAGCGCGAGCGGCGAGCCGAACGCTGCGCCATCGATCCGGTAGGTGTAGTTGACCTGGTAGGTCTCGCCGGCGCGGATCGCCTCGTGGATGCGCTCGATCGCGGCGTTGAACTCGGCGCGGTCGACGCTCGCGCGCAGGTCCATCGCGCCGGCCGGCGCGTCGGGCTCGCCGGCCGCCTGTTCGGCGAGCCACGCCTCGACGGCGTCGCGCGACAGGTGCTCGCAGGTGTCGAAGATCAGCACGCGCAGCGCGGCCACCGAGCCCGGCCGCTCGCCGGCCTTCAACAGCGCCGCGCCCCATTCGTAATCGGCGAGCAGCACCGCGTGCGCTCCGGCGCGCAGGTCGGCGTCGACGGCGGCCCAGCTCGCGTCGAGCGTGGCCGGGTCGGTGCAACGGTGTTCGCGCACGAAGCCGCGGTAGAGGCGGCTCGTCGGCTGCGCCGGCGTCGCGTCGCGGTCGTCGAGGAGCGCGAAGCAGGCCATCGCGGGGCTCCTTCAGCTCCAGTCGTCCATGTCGTGCTTGATCTTGTGGCGGTTCGCGATCAGCTCGTCGAGCGTCGGCTCGTTCGCGAGCGCGCGCTTGATCGCCAGCATCGTCGCGGCGTGGTTGGTGCGGTACATGTCCTTCTTGTCGAGGTTCGGATCGGTCGCGCAGCGCGGGTCGATCCAGACCAGGCTGATGATGCACAGCTCGTTCGCGATCGCCTTCGGGATCGTGCCGTCGATCAGGCAGTCGACCACCGCGTCGGCGGTCGCGCTCTGCACCACGCCGCCGTAGAGATCGACGTTGGCCATGTCCTTCAGCGTGACCTTCGGCACGACGATCGTCGCCGGCCGCACCAGCTGGTTGCAGGCGCGGATCGCGAACATCGCGGTGTGGCCCTTGCTCTGCGCCATCATCGCCGCGAACGCGTGGCCGACCGGGCCGCTGGTGCGGCCGATCAGGATCTCGGGCATCGCGTCGGTGAACTGGCCGTCGCGCGCCAGCACGGTGGCTTCGCCGGTGTGGAAGAGGTAGTCGGTGGTGCTCATCGGTGTGCTTTCGTTGATGTGAATTCGATCGGACGACGCGCGGTGGGCCCGCCTCGCGCGGCGCGTTAGGCGACGACGATCAGCTCGCCCTTGCCGTCGGCCGCGAGATCGCCGAGGTGGCGCTGCGCTCGGCGCGACGCGAGCCCGGCGAACGGCCCGCCGTGCGCCGCCAGGTCGCGCGCGAGCAGCTGCCACATTACCGGCGCCTCGCCCTGCGCCGGCACGAACGTCGGCGAGATCGTCGGCGCCGCGCCGGCGAAGATCACGCTGCCGCGCCGCATGCCGAAGCCGACGTGCGCGCCGGCGCGCCCGCCGATCGCCACCGTGCCGGCGACGAGCCGCGACGCGGCGAAGTCGCCCACATCGCCGAACACGAGCGCGGTGCCGCGCCGCATCCGGTCGGCGAAGCGGTCGCCGGCGCGACCGCGCACGACGAGCGTGCCGCCGCGCATGCCGTCGATGCTGCCGGGCAATGTGCTCGCCGCGTGGTCGCCGACATCGCCGTCGATCTCGAGCCGCCCGCCCGCCATCTCGCACGCCGCAAGCACGCCGGCGGCGCCGTGCACCCGCACCTCGCCGCCGCTCATGCAGGCGCCGACGTAGTCGCCGGCCGCACCGTCGACGACGACGCGGCCGGCCGCGAGCTTCCAGCCGATGCGGTCGACGCGCGCGCAGTCGCCGACGAGGCGCAGCTCGTCGGCGCCGTCGGCCGCGGCCTCGCTGTCGAGCGCGACCCCGAACAGCTCGGCGAGCGCGATCGTCTGGTTGCCGTGCGTCACGCCGACGCGCCCGATCTCGGCCACCGACAACGCCGCGAGCGCCGCCGGCAGCACGCCGCGCAGATCGACGCGCAGCGCCGGCGCGGCCTTCAGCGTCAGCGTGATGCGGCTCACGACGCGCTCCCCGCGGGCCCGT